>NZ_JBIQHY010000011.1:0-98636 GCF_044508335.1 Actinomadura sp. | reverse complement strand
GCGGTGGACAGCCGGAACTGCTCCAGCGTCGCCGGGTCGACCTGGTCGACGAGGACGTCCCGCGCCTTCCCGTTCCCGTACAGCGCGGTCCCGGCCTGCGCGAAGGCGGCCAGGAGCAGCAGGCCGAGGACGAGCGCGCCGATCTGGTAGATCCGGACGAGCCGCAGCCGGCCCATCCCGTGCCCCTCGGGCAGGTCCTCCGCGGGCAGCACGACGGCCGGCCCGCCGAGCCTGAGCTTGCGGGGGATCCCCCCGCCGCGCTCCTCCGGCCCGCTTCGCGGCCCCTCCGCGGTCATGCGCCGTCCCCCCGGCTCAGCAGCAGGACGGCCAGGTCGTCGGACAGGACGTCCCCGTTCAGCCGCTCCGCCTCGGCGATGAGGCCGTCGATGAGCACGTCGCCGCGCTGCCCCTCGCCGTGCGCGTGCTCGGCCAGCTCGACCAGCCCGGACAGGTCGAGGTACCCGTCGCCGTCGTGGCCCTCGATCAGCCCGTCGGTGTAGAGCAGCAGGGCCCACGACTCGCCGAGGTCGAGGTCGAGCGCGGGCCATTCGACGCCGGGGATCAGCCCGAGCGCCGGGCCGCGCGGCTCGTCCGGCACGGCGGCGACGCCGCCCGGCCGGAAGATCAGCGGCGGCGGGTGCCCGGCCCGGTACATCCGGGCCGCGCGCCGGTCGGGCGAGATCGTGAGCATGCACAGGGTGGTGAAGATCTCCTCGGCCCACCGCTCGTGCTGCAGGACGGCGTCGAGCGTGTCGAGGAGCCGGGGCCCGGTGTGGCCGGCGAGGACGAGCGTCCGCCACGCCATGCGCAGCCGCACCCCGAGGGACGCCTCGTCCGCGCCGTGCCCGCTGACGTCGCCGATGATGACGTGGACGGCGCCGTCGCCGGTCTCCACGGTGTCGTGGAAGTCGCCGCCGAGCAGCGCCCGGTCGCGTCCGGGCCGGTAGCGGGCGTGGTGCCGGAGGGCGGCGTCGTGCAGGATCGGGACGGGCAGCAGGCCGCGCTCCAGCCGGGCGTTCTCCCGGCTGAGCGCGCGCGCCTCGACGAGCTGCCGCTCGGACTCGTCGGCCCGCTGGCGCTCGATCGCGTAGCTGATCGCGCGGGTGAGCAGCGCGCCGTCCACGTCCTGCTTGACGAGGTAGTCCTGGGCGCCGGCGGCGACGGCCTCCACGCCGACGTGGGCGTCGGCGAGGCCGGTCAGCACGAGGACGGCGGTGGTGGGGGCGTGCGAGCGCACCTGGTGGAGCGCGTCGAGGCCGTCCGCGTCCGGCAGCGACAGGTCGACGATGACGCACTGGATCTCGGGCCGCAGCGCGTCGAGCGCCTCCCGCAGCGTCGTCGCGACGGTGATCCGGATGCCCGGCTGCGCCTCGGTCAGCAGCTCCTCGAACAGGAAGGCGTCGCCCGGGTCGTCCTCGACGAGAAGGAGGTGCGGGGAGCCGGCGACGCCGAGGAGTCGCTCCGCACCGCGACTGTGCATCGCGGCCATCTCTCAGCTCCTTCGTCCGGCGCGGCGGGGGATCAGGCGAGGGCTGTGCTTGTCGTCGTGCAAATATTAGGCCCGGTCGATCACCGCGATGCACGGCCGGCGCCCGAACGGCCGTCCTGGCCGCCCAACCTACTTGCGCCGCGCGTAGTAGCGCGCGACTCGTGCGCGATTTCCGCAGCGGGCGGCGGAGCACCAGCGGCGGCGGGGGTGCGCGGGCAGGAAGAGCATGACGCAGCCGTCCGCCTCGCACTCCCGGACGCGCCCGACCGCCGGATCGGCGAGCAGGTCGGCCACCGCCTCGGCGAGGTGCGCGGCGAGCCGCACGCCGTAGCGGCCCGTGCGCTCCGGCGTGGCGGTGACGGCCGTCCCGTCCCAGCCCAGCCGTTTGACCGCGGGTGCCCGCCGCTGCGCCTCGGTGAGGCCGGCGAGGGCGTCCTCGGGCGGGCGTCCGGCGCGGCGGGCGTGCCCGATGGCGATGGCCGCGCAGTCCCGGACGGCGTGGACGGGCGGCAGGTCGGCCGCGGTGAGGGTCTCCGGCTGCGGCACCCGCTCGCCTTCGAGGGTGAGCCAGGCGGCGAGCGCGTCCACGGTGGAGAGCAGGTCGGCGCCTGCCGGGCGGGTGTTGACGAGGTCCAGCGCGAGCGGCTCGCCGGTCAGCGGGACGGGATCGGTCATGACCTAATGCTACATCTGCCCATTGACGCATTAGGTCGTCCTGGGTTACTACTAATGCATCTTCAGACTCAGGAGGCATGTGAAATGACGATCCCGGCCCTCGCCCGCACCGCGCACCGGCACGTCGACGTGGACGGGATCCGCGTCTTCTACCGCGAGTCGCTGCCCGCCGCCCCCGGCGCGCCGGTGCTGCTCCTGCTGCACGGCTTCCCGTCCGCGTCGCACCAGTTCCGGCGCCTCTTCGACGTGCTCGGCGCCCGGTACCGGCTGATCGCGCCGGACTATCCGGGGTTCGGGCACAGCGACGTCCCCGAGCCCGCGTCCGCCGGAGGGACGTTCCGCTACACCTTCGACGGCCTCGCCGACGTCATGGAGGGATTCGTCGAACGCCTCGGCCTGGCCCGCTTCGCCATGTACGTCTTCGACTTCGGCGCGCCGGTCGGCTTCCGGCTGGCGCTGCGCCATCCGGAATGGATCGCGGGCCTCGTCGTGCAGAACGGCAACGCCTACGAGGAGGGCCTGTCGCCGGGGGCGCGGGACTTCATCGCGCTGCGTCCCGGCATGGAGGGGGCGGAGAAGACCGTCCGGGACCTGCTGACGCTTCCGGCCACGCGCGGCCAGTACGAGGGCGGCACCCGCGACCCCGAGCTGATCGCCCCCGACGGCTGGACGCTCGACCAGCACTTCCTCGACCTGCCCGGGCGGACCCGGCCGCAGCTCGACCTCGCGTTCGACTACCACTCCAACGTCGAGCAGTACCCGGCCTGGCAGGCGTGGCTGCGCGAGCACACCCCGCCGACCCTGATCGTCTGGGGGCGGAACGACCCGTTCTTCCCGGAGCCGGGCGCCCGCGCCTACCTGCGCGACGTGCCGGACGCCGGACTCCACGTCTTCGACACCGGCCACTTCGCCCTGGAGGACCACCTCAACGAGATCGCCCCGCTGATCGCCCGCTTCCTCGACTCGCTCTCCCCCGCGTGAGTCCGCGCGCGGGGAACTCGCCGGCGAGACCGCTCCCGGTGTAACAATGCGCCGTCCCCGGCCACTACCTCATGTCATGAACACCTGGACGGACGGAGGCGCGGTGGCGGACGACAGCGGACGACGGGCGGTGGCGCGGCGTGACCCCGGATGAGCGGCGCTTCACCGCGATCTACGACGCCTGCCGGCAGAACGTGTGGGCGTACGCCGCCGCCCGCGCCGGGCGGCAGGCCGCGGACGAGGCGGTGAGCGAGACGTTCGCGATCGCGTGGCGGCGGCTCGCCGACGTCCCCGACCCGGCGCTGCCGTGGCTGCTCGGCGTCGCGCGGAACGTGCTGCGCGACGGGCACCGGGCGCGGGTGCGGCGCGAGTCGTCCGCCGCCGAGCTGAGCCGGGCGGCCCGCCCGGCCGGCGACATCGCCGAGGACGTGGCCGAGCGGCTCGCGGTCCTGCGCGCGATGGCGGCGCTGCCGGAGGCGGACCGGGAGGTCCTGATCCTGATCGCCTGGCAGGGGCTCACGCCGCGCGAGGCGGCCGAGGTCGTGCGCTGCTCGCCCGCCGCGCTGCGGGTGCGGCTGCACCGCGCCCGCCGCCGCCTCCTCCGCGCCGCCGAGCGGGAGATGGCGGGCGAGCGGGAACCCGGCGGGGCGCGCCGGCAGGTGGGGATCGTCAGCGAGGAGATGTCATGAGGGACGTACTGCACACCCTGCGGCAGGCCAGGCCCGCCGAGCTGGACCCGGACGCGCCGGTGGACGAGGGCGTCCGGCGGGCGGAGCTGGCGCGCGCCATGGCGGGCGGCCGGGACGTCCACGGCGCGCCGCGGCGGCGGGTGCGCCCGGTGTGGGGGCTGAGCCTGGCCGGGGCGGTGGCCGCGGGGGCGATCGCCGCGGCGACGCTGGCCACCGCGGGCGGGGACCCGGCCGGCCCGGCGCCGCGGCCGGCCGAGCCCGTGCTCGACGCCCGGACGGTGCTGCTCGCGGCGGCGGACAAGGCGGCCGCGCAGCCCGAGACGATGCGGGCGTACTGGCATCAGTCGACCGTCTCCTCCCACCTCTACATGGTCGGGAAGGGCGCGGACCGCTACGGAGTGGTCGTCCGGGACAGGGCCGAGACCTGGACGCCCAGCAGGCCGGGCATGAAGACCTGGACGCTCCAGCAGAACCTCGGCGCCGCGCCGGCCACCCCGGCGGACGCGGCGGCGTGGCGGCGCGCCGGCTCGCCGGCCGCGTTCGAGATCGAGGTGCCCGTGGCGCCCGGCGCCGAGCCGGGGACGGGACGGGTGAAGACGTTCCAGGCGAAGACCGCGCCGGGCCGTCCCCAGGTGAGCAGTTCGCCGCTGGTCGACGGCGACAAGGTGTTCTGGCTGGGCCGGAACGTGACGATGAAGGAGCTGCGGTCGCTGCCGTCCGACCCGGAGCGCCTCAAGGCCGGGCTGCTGCGCCGGTACGAGGGGCACGGCACCGAGTCGGACCGGCCGATGGCGTCGGACGAATGGCTCTACCAGGTGGCGCGCGGCCTCGTGATGGACATGCCGGTGAAGCCGGAGGTCCGGGCGGGCGCGTTCCGGATGCTGGCCGGTCTGCCCGCGGTGAAATCGGTCGGAAGGGCCACCGACCCGAAGGGCCGGAAGGGAAACGCGATCGCGGTGGACGAGCAGACGGGCCGCGGCGTCATCCGCCATCAAATGATCATTGATCTGTCCTCGGGCGCCGCGCTGGCCAGTGAGGACATCGTGCTGAAGCCGGCCGCCGGGAGCGGGCTCCCCGCCGGGCGGACGGCGGACTCCACCGTCGTCCTCACCACGGAATGGACCGACGCGCACCCGAGGTGACGCGGCTGCGGAAGGGACGGTGCCCACTCGCGGTGCCGTCCCTTCCCGGCGTTTAGTGGCCGAGATGTGATCAAGCGCTTTTCGGGGTGCGGCGCGCGGTTCTCTGCGCGGCCCGGCGCTGCGCGGCGGCCGCCTTCGCGCGGTTGAGGCTTTCCCTGACCTTGGCGGCGCCGCGGGCCGCGGTCACGGTGTCCTTGGCGCGTCCCGCGTAAACGGCGAGGACCTCGGCGACGGGCGGCGGCTGCCATTCCTCCTTGGCGACGATCGGCACCGCGGGGACGGACGCGGGGACTGATACGGCGGAGTTTCCGGGCACGGCGTTACCAGGCACGGGGACGAGCGCGAGATGCGATTGGCAGTGCGGGCACTGCACCCCCGGATGGGTGTCTCTGCTCATAACAGAAATCATTACGCAAGGGTCTGACAAAACAACCCCGCCCTTTTATCGCGGCGCGGGTGGCCCCGGGGTCGCACGCACCTGACCGCGGGGAGACCTTCACTCCGCGCAGCGGCGTGGGTACAACGAGAACCGTGACCTATCCCGAGCCTTCCCCGCCGTCGGTGTTCTGGCCTCGATGTTCGGCCGTCCGAGGATGCAGCGGACGGGCCGCGGGGCGGTCCGGCGGCTGCCCCGCCCACCTGCGCCCCGGCGAGTTCGAGGAGTTCGTGCGCGCGCTGCGGCCGGGCGGCGACCTCGATCTGCGCGGCGTGACCGTCCCCGCGCGGCTGCTCGACGCCGTACTGGACGCGGTGACCGGGCCGGACGGCCGCCCCCACCTCGGCCGGACGCGCTTCGACGGCGCCGTGCTGGCGTCCGACGCGGCGCTGCGCGGGGTGTGCGCAGAGGGCGACAGCTCGTTCGACGGCGCGTGCTTCCTCGGCGCGGTGTCGTTCTACGATGCGCGGTTCTTCGGCAACGTCTCGTTCCGCGGCGCCCGGTTCGGCCGCAACGCGTCGTTCCACGAGGCGCGCTTCCACCGCTACACCACGTTCGAGGAGGCCGTCTTCACCGGCGACGCGCTGTTCGGGGAGGCCCGCTGGCACGCCGACGCCTCGTTCCGGAAGGCCGTGTTCATGGGCGCGGCCTGCTTCGACCGCGCCCGGTTCGGCCGGGACGCGGCGATGCAGGCGGCGCGCTTCGCCGGTCCCGTGTCGTTCAAGCGCGTCCAGGTGGCGCGGCACGCCCGGTTCGAGCGGACGCGGTTCCGGCAGGGCGCGTCGCTCGGCCCGCTCGCCGCGGGCGGCCGGGTCGGGCTGGCGGACGCGACCGTGCACGGCCGGCTCCGCGTCCACGCCGCGGCCCCGCAGGTCGCGGCGCGCGGGGTGACCGTGCACGGGGAGGCGGGGTTCCGGCTGCGGCACGCGGAACTCGACCTGGAGGGCGCGGTGTTCGACGGCCCGGCGGCCGTCCGGTCGCTCGCGCGCCCGATCCAGGGGCTGACGCCCCCGCCCGGCCCGGCGGGCGTCCGGGTGACGTCGCTGCGCCGGGTGGACGCGGCCCGGCTGCACCTCGCCGACGTCGACCTGAGCGGATGCGGCTTCCTCGGCCTGCGCCGCCCCCACACGCTGGCGATCGCGGGCGACTGCTCGTTCGCGACCGTCCCGTACCGGCGGACGCTGCGGCCGTGGACGCGCGGCGGCCGGGCGGTGCTCGCCGAGGACCTGCGCCGGGCAGCCGGCGACGCGCCCGACGACGGCCGCCTGCACGCGCTCTACCTGGAGCTGGCCCGCGCGAGCGCCGCCGCCGACCGGGGCCGGCTGGCCCGCGACTTCCGGTACGGGGCGCTGGAGACGCGGCGGCGCGGCGAGCGCGACCCGCTGCGCCGGCTGGGCCTGCACCTGCTCTGGATCACCTGCGGCTACGGGCTGCGCGCGGGGCGCGTGGTCGCCTGGCTGGCGGTGATCGTCGCGCTGGTGTGCCTCGGCGCGTCCGCGGTGAGCCACGGCGGCCCCGCCGACACCGCGCACATCGCGCACCTGGGCGGGGGCGGCACGTAGCCGGCCCGCCCGGCGCGCCGGAAGACCGAATGATCAGCGGGAACCCTGGGCATGATCAAAGGGTCTGACACTTCGGAGAAACATCCGAGTTCGACCGCCGTTCATCTTGGTCAGGGAAGATCAGGGCATGACCGTCAATCCAGGACCGCTCCCCGCGCAACCCGATGCGCTGCCGGACGACCGCTTCCTCGATCGCGAGGAGAGCTGGCTGAGATTCAACCAGCGCGTCCTGGAACTCGCCGAGGATCCGAGCCTGCCCCTGCTGGAGCGCGTCCGGTTCCTGTCGATCTTCTCCAGCAACCTGGACGAGTTCTTCATGGTCCGCGTCGCCGGCCTCGCCCGCCGGATGGCGACCGGGCTCGCCGTCCAGTCCGCGAGCGGCCGGCAGCCCCGCGAGGTGCTGGAGCGCACCGGGGAGGTCGCGCACGAGCTGATGGCGCGGCACGCGTCCTGCTTCCGCGACGAGATCCGCCCCGCGCTCGGCGAGGAGGGCATCGACATCCTGCGCTGGGACGAGCTGGCCGAGACCGAGCAGGAGCGGCTGCGGCGGCTGTTCCGCGACCGGATCTACCCGGTGCTCACCCCGCTCGTGGTCGACTCCGCGCACCCGTTCCCGTACATCTCGGGGCTGTCGCTGAACCTGGCCGTGATCGTCCGCGACCCGGAGACCGACGCGACGATGTTCGCCCGCGTCAAGGTGCCGCCGCTGCTGCCGCGCTTCATCGAGGCGTCCCCGGACCGGTTCACCCCGCTGGAGGACGTCATCGCGGCGCACCTCGGGCAGCTGTTCGTCGGGATGGAGGTCGTCGAGCACCACGCGTTCCGCGTCACCCGCAACCAGGACCTGGAGATCGACGACGACATCAGCGAGGGCCTGCTGCAGGCCCTGGAGCGGGAGCTGCTGCGCCGCCGGTTCGGCCCGGTCGTCCGGCTGGAGGTCGAGGAGTCGATCTCCGAGGGCGTGCTGGAGCTGCTCACCTCCGAGCTGTCGGTGGACGACAGCCAGATCTACCGCGTGATCGGGCCGCTCGACCTCGGCGGGCTCGCGTCCATCGCCGACCTCGACCGCCCGGAGCTGAAGTACCCGCCGTTCGTGCCGTCGAAGGAGGCGCTGCCCGAGGACGCGAGCATCTTCAGCGCCATCCGCGAGCGGGACGTGCTCGTCCACCACCCGTACGACTCGTTCACCACGACCGTCCAGCGGCTGATCGAGGACGCCGCCGCCGACCCGCGCGTCCTCGCGATCAAGCAGACGCTGTACCGGACGAGCGGCGACTCGCCGATCGTGGACGCGCTGATGAGCGCCGCCGAGGCGGGCAAGCAGGTCGTGGTCGTCGTCGAGCTGAAGGCGCGGTTCGACGAGCGCGCCAACATCGCGTGGGCGCGCAAGCTGGAGACGGCCGGCTGCCACGTCGTGTACGGGTTCGTCGGGCTGAAGACGCACTGCAAGCTCGCGCTGATCGTCCGGCAGGACGACGAGGGCCAGCTGCGCCGCTACTGCCACATCGGCACCGGCAACTACCACCCGAAGACCGCCCGCCTCTACGAGGACTTCGGGCTCCTCACCGCCGACCCCGAAGTCGGCGAGGACGTCAGCGCCCTGTTCAACCACCTGACCGGCTATTCGCGGCAGAGCTCCTACAACCGGCTGCTGGTGGCGCCGAACAGCCTGCGGTCGGGGCTCGTCCAGCGGATCGAGCACGAGATCGACAACCGGCGGGCAGGGCATCCCGCCCGCATCCGGATCAAGTGCAACTCGCTGGTCGACGAGGTGGTCATCGACGCGCTGTACCGGGCGTCGCAGGCGGGGGTGCCGGTGGACGTCTGGGTGCGCGGCATCTGCGCGCTGCGTCCCGGCGTGCCCGGCCTGTCGGACATGATCCGGGTGCGCAGCGTCCTCGGCCGGTTCCTGGAGCACTCCCGCGTGTTCGCGTTCGAGAACGGCGGCGAGCCGGAGGTGTGGATCGGCAGCGCCGACCTGATGCACCGCAACCTGGACCGCCGCGTCGAGGCCCTCGTCACCGTCACCGACCGCGCCCAGCGCGACGACCTGCTCGCGCTGCTCGACCGGGCCATGGAGCCGGGCACCCACGCGTGGTCGCTCGCCGGCGACGGGACGTGGACGCGGGCGCGGCCCCGCCCCGGCGAGACGCTCCTCGACATCCAGACGCACCTCGTCAAGAGCCGCCGCTGGAGGACGATCGATGGCTGAGGTCATCCGCGCGGCCGGCGCGCTGCTGTGGCGGGACGGCGCGGAGCGCGGACCCGAGTTCGCGCTGGTCCACCGCCCCCGCTACGACGACTGGTCGTTCCCGAAGGGCAAGGTCGACCCGGGCGAGCACGTGCTGCGCGCCGCCGTCCGGGAGATCGAGGAGGAGACGGGCATCGTCGCCCGCCTCGGCCGCCGCCTCCCGACCAGCCGGTACCCGGTCGGGGACCGGACGAAGCAGGTCGACTACTGGGCGGCCCGGCCCGTCGCGGAGGGCGCCTTCACCCCCGGCCGCGAGGTCGACGAGCTGGTCTGGCTGCCGGCCGCCGAGGCCGAGGCCAGGCTCAGCTACCAGCACGACATCGACCTGCTGGACGAGTTCCTGCGCGGCCCGTCGCGGACGTCGCCGCTGATCATCCTGCGGCACGCGTCCGCCGGGCAGAAGCACGAGTGGCGGGAGGCCGACTCGCTGCGCCCGCTGGACGCCGCCGGCCGGCGCGAGGCCGCCGCCCTCGCGGAGCTGCTGCACGCCTACGGTCCGCTGCGGGTGATCAGCTCGGCGACGGCCCGCTGCCTGGAGACCGTCCTGCCGTACGCGCGCCTGGCCCGCGCTCCGATCACCACCGAGGCGGCGTTCACCGTCGGCGACGCCGGCCCGGAGGAGGCGGTGGAACGGCTGATCTCGCTGGCCGGCGCCCCGACCGTCGTGTGCACCCACGGCGAGATCGTCTCCGGGCTCGTCGCCGGGCTGTGCAAGGCGCTCGGCGAGAAGGTCCCGGACGATCCGAGCCTCGGCAAAGCGGAGTTCTGGGCCGCGCACGTCACCGGCTCGTCGATGCCGGCCCTGGAACGCCACAGCCCCTAGAACGCACAGCCCCTAGAACGACGGCCCGAGAGTCTGCGACCAGGTCGTCGCCAGCCGGTCGCGCGCGCTTTCGGCCTCGCACTGCTCCTTGCCGTACAGCACGCCGAGCGTGAACGCCTCCGCCGGGATCTTCGTGCGCTTCGCGGCGGCGGCGAGGTGCTCCATGGCGATCACGCCGTCCTGGTGGGCGCCGAGGACCTCCTGGATGCGCTTGGCGTCCTTCACCACGCGCTTCGCGGCGACGCCCAGCACCGGGACGGCCAGTTCCGCCGCGTACCGGGCGCGCTTGGCCGCCTTCCGGGTCTCGTGGCGCGCGGCGTCGGGGTCGTCGGCCGTCCTGATCGACGCGTACTCCCCGGCCATCCGGTCCCAGGCCCGCTCGACGAGGCCGGGCAGCTCCTTGCGGGCCTTCTTGCCCGCCGCGGCGGCCAGCGGCGGGTCCATGACCAGTTCGTCGAGCCGGTCGAGCAGGGCGAAGTACCTCGGTTCCTTCAGGCACAGGTTCAGCCGCCGGTACGCGGACCGCTCCTGCCTCTCCAGGTCGTCCAGGAGGAAGGCGGGGGCGCCCTGAAAGCGCATGCGCAGCACCTCGCGATCCCGGACCTCGCCGAGCTCCTGGGCCAGCCACCTCAGCTCCGGCCCCAGCGGCACGGTCCTCTCCGCGTCCAGGACGGACCGGTAGCTGCGCAGCGTGCTCCGCGTCCTGCGCACCGCGACCCGCATCCGGTGCACCGCGTCGTGCTCGCCCAGCCGCGCCTTCGGGTCGAAATGCATGATCGCCTCGACCTGCTCGGCGAGGTAGGCCATGACGACCTCGCCGGTCGTGATGGAGGGCGCCTTCCCGTTGCAGGTGGCCGCCGCGATCCGCGACCGGGCCGCGGCCCGCGCGGCCGCCGCCTCCGCCGGCCCGACGGCGTCGCCGAGCAGCCGCCCGAGCTTGGACGACGACTTGGCCTTCTTCGCGCCGGCCTTGCGGAGCCGCTTCCCGGCGGCCTTCAGCAGGTCGGGGGCGCCCGCGCCCAGCTCGACCTCGATCTCCCGCCACGTCCGCGGCTCGGCGTCGCCGCACCGCCCGGTCACCAGGTCGTCGGCGACCTCCGCCAGCTCGGTCCCGTCCGCGCCGAGCAGCCGGACGACCGTCCGCCGCGTCTCCAGCGTCGCGACCGGGCGCAGCTCCGCGCCCCGCGTGTACGCCGCGACCAGCCCGGCGAGCCGCGCCGGGACGACCAGCGGCCGGCCGAGCGGCGCCCGCAGCTCCCGCTTGCTGTCCGGCCCGGCGGGCATCTTCAGGTGCCATCCCGCGTCCGGCCCGCCCCTCCGCCGCCGCAGAGTGATCTTGTGGGCGGCCAGCCGGAGGTCCGCGGTGTCGAAATAGGTGGCGTGCAGCTCGTGGACGTGCGGCTCCCCGACCGACGCCACGCCCGGCAGCCCGTCCAGCTCAGGCAGGACGAAACCGGCGGCGGCGTCGTACTTCTGCTCGATCTCGAGATGCCCTTCGGCCACGCTCCGCTCCTTCGGGGACGCCCGGTGATCTACACGTACACCCAGATAACCAGCATTTCACGCCCAGGTCAGCGGCGGTGGAAACCTTTACCTGCGCCTTTCGCCCTGACATGCGCCCTACGATGCGATCGTGCGGACACTGGTGCTCTGGGACATCGACCACACGCTGATCGACGCCGGGGGCGTCAGCGCCGACATCTACGCGACGGTCTTCCACCGGCTCATCGGGCACCGCCCCGCGAAGGTCGCCTCCATGGCCGGGCGCACCGATCTCGCCATCACCACCGACACGCTCCGCCACCACGACATAGACCCGACTCCCGCCCTGCTGACCTCCTTCACGACGGCCCTCGCCGAGGCGTTCGCGTCCCGCGGCCACGAAATCGCCTCAAGGGGCCGCGTCCTGCCGGGCGCCCTCGCCGCCCTGGAGGCCCTCGCCGCCCGCCCCGACGTGATCCAGTCGGCCCTCACCGGCAACATGCGGCAGATAGCGGCCGTCAAGCTGACCGCCCTCGCCCTCAGCGGCTACTTCGACCTGGACGTGGGCGCGTACGGCATGGACGGCGTCGAACGCCCGCCCCTGGTGCGCCTCGCGCAGCAGCGAGCGTCCGCCAAGTACGGCGACGCGTTCACGCCCTCCAACACGGTGCTGATCGGCGACACGCCGCACGACGTCCGCGCGGGCCACGAGGGCGGCGCCCGCGTGGTGGCGGTGGCGACCGGCGCCACCCCGGCCGCCGCCCTGCGCCTCTCCGGCGCCGACCTGGTCCTGGAAGACCTGACCGATACCCCCGAAGTCATCCGGGCCGTCCTGGACACCTGACGCAGACCGGATGCGCGGTGTCCCCGTTGTCCCGTCCGGTGCCGCCCCGGCCGCTTCACGCTCGCTGGGCCGCTTCGTGTCGGTTCGGCATGGAACCGGACAGGCGGGCGGCGCATCCATATGTCGACATTCATTCGACATGGGGGGTTTTGTGAAGCGTGCAGTTCCGGTTGTCGCCGCAGCCGCGCTCGGGGGCGTGCTGCTGCTCAGCGGATGCCAGACCAACTCGCACAGCTGCGTCAACGGCAAATGCCACGTGACCGTGAACGGCGCCGGGCAGACCGTGGAGGTCAACGACGTCGACGTCACCGTCTCGCAGATCTCCGACCAGGGGATGACGGTGTCGGCGGCCGGGTCCGCGCCGGCCGTGATCGCGAACGGCGAGCGCGCGCAGGTCGGGCCGGTACTGATCAGGGTGACCTCGATCGAGGGCCAGAAGGTCAAGTTCGACCTGGAGTAGCGGCCGGGGGCGGGCGCCGCCGTGTGAGCGGTTTGTGAGCGGCGCCCGGCAGCCTCCGGGGCATGGATTACGCGTTTCAGGCCGACGGCCTGGTCAAACGGTTCGGGAAGACGACCGCGCTGGCGGGGGTGGAGCTGGCGGCGCGTCCGGGGACGGTCCTGGGCGTCCTCGGGCCCAACGGCGCGGGCAAGACGACGGCGGTACGGATCCTCGCGACCCTGCTGCGCCCCGACGCGGGGCGGGCCGAGGTCTGCGGGCTGGACGTCGTCCGGGACGCGGCGAAGGTGCGGGAGCTGATCGGGCTCACCGGGCAGTACGCGTCCGTCGACGAGGACCTCACCGCGGCGGAGAACCTCGTCCTCATCGGGCGGCTCCTCGACATGCGGAAGGCGGAGGCGCGGGCCCGCGCCGCCGAGCTGCTGGAGCGGTTCGAGCTGACCGAGGACGCCGGGCGCCGCGTCTCCACCTACTCGGGCGGGATGCGGCGCCGCCTCGACCTCGCCGCCAGCATGATCGGCCGTCCCGCCGTCATCTACCTGGACGAGCCCACGACCGGCCTCGATCCGGGACGGCGGGAGGAGGCGTGGCGGCTGATCCGGTCGATGACGGACGGCGGCGGGACGGTCCTGCTGACCACCCAGTACCTGGAGGAGGCGGACGCCCTCGCCGACGAGATCACCGTCATCGACCGGGGGAGGGTCATCGCGTCCGGCACGCCCGCCGAGCTGAAGCGGATCGCGGGCGGGCAGACGATCACCGTCCGGCCGCGCGATCCGGGGCGGCTCGGCGAGGTCGCCTCGATCCTGCGCGCGGTGTCGGGCCGGGAGGTCGAGCCGCCGCGCCGGGACGTGGTGTCGGTGCCGGTCGGCGGGGACGGCGACTTCACCGAGACCGTCCGCCGCCTGGAGGCCGCCGGGATCGGCGTCATCGAGCTGTCGCTGCGGCTGCCCAGCCTGGACGAGGTGTTCTTCACGCTGACCGGCCACCACACCGACGAGGAGACCGCGGCATGACCGACATCGTTCTGGAATCCGGCACGACGGCGCGGGGCGCCTCGGCGGGCAGGCGGCGCTACCGGCTCGTCCGGCACAGCCTGCTGCTCGCCGGGCGGAGCCTGACCAAGACGCGGCGCAGCCCCGGCGTGCTGAGCGACGCGCTGTTCATGCCGATCATCTTCCTGCTGCTGTTCGTGTACCTGTTCGGCGGCGCGGTGTCCGGGTCGACGCACGCGTACCTGCAGTACGTGTTCCCCGGCGTGCTGGTCATGACGATGCTGCTCGCCGGGATGCTGGCGACCGGGCTCAGCATCAACACCGACATCAAGAAGGGCGTGTTCGACCGGTTCCGGAGCCTGCCGATCGGGCGTTCGGCGCCGCTCATCGGCATCGTGCTCGGGGACGTGATCCGGTACGTGGTCGCGGCCGTGGTGCTGTTCGCGACCGGCTACCTGATGGGCTTCCGCGTGGAGACCGACGCGGTGTCGGCGGTGGCGGCGGCCGGCCTGGCGACCGCGCTGGGCTTCGCGATGGGCTGGATCAACGTGCTCATCGGCGTGCTGATCAAAGAGGAGGTCATCGTGCAGACGGTGGCGTTCCTCGGCATCTTCCCGCTCGCGTTCGGCACGAACATGGTCGTCCCGACCGGCACGATGCCCGGCTGGCTGCAGGCGTGGGTCAAGGTCAACCCGGTCAGCGACGCGGTGGACGCCTCGCGGGGGCTGCTGCTCGGCGGGCCGGTGGCGCATCCCGCGACGGCGACGCTGCTGTGGTCGGCCGGATTCCTCGTCGTGTTCGGGCCGCTCGCCGTCCACGCCTACCGGCGGCGCAGCTGATCGTGCAGGAAGGCGAGCGCGCCGGCCACGTCCAGCCGCCGGCCGCGGTCGTAGGCGTCGCGGTGGGCGCGCTCGCCCAGGTCCTTGCGAAGCCGGCGGGTCAGCCGGACGACGTCGGGGTTGTAGGCGTCCGGCGCGCCGCGCAGCACGGCGGCGGCGCCGAGAGCCTCGGCCGCCGCGCGCGGATCCCCGGCGGCGGCGCGCAGCCGGGCGATCCCGTACCCGGCGACGGCGGCGATCGGCATGTCGGGCGCGGCGGCGGCGAGCGCGAGCGCCTCCCGCAGGTGCCGGCGCGCCGCCGCCGGGTCGTCCCGCTCGATCGCCAGCTGGCCGTACGCCGCCTCCAGCAGCGAGCGGGACTGCGGGTAGGACGGGACGCGGTCGAGCTCGCGTCCGGCGGCGGCGTAGTGCTCGCGGGCCTCGTCCGCGTCGCCGGCCTGCCGGGCGAGGTCGCCGAGCGCGAGCCGGGCCTGCACCAGGTGGCGGGACGGGGTCGCGGCTCCCGGCGCGACCATCGCCGCCAGTTCGTCCCGCGCTTTGCGGACGTCGCCGGAGCGGGCCCGCGCCATGGCGAGCATGACCCGCTGCATGCCGGTGCCGCCGTCCTGCCCGAGTTCGCGCAGCAGCCCGATCGACTCCTCCAGCGCGGCGACGGCGCCGTCGAAATGCCCGTCCACGGTCTGCACCTCGGCCGCGAACATGAGCGCGAGCGCCAGCCCGGCCCGCTCGCCCGCCGTGCGGAACCCGGCCTCGGCCGCGGCGATGTCCTTGCTCGCGGCGCCCATCTCGCCCCGGTTGCCGTTGAGCATGGCGCGCATCAGGCGCAGCGCGGCGCTCGTCCAGGCGTCCGGGTGGGGGAGGCGCCGGTCGATCGCCTCGACGCCGCCGGCGGGGTCGTCGTTCAGCAGTGCGGCGGCGGGCTCGATCAGCGCGGCGAGCGGGTGCCCCGACTCGGGGCGCTCGCCGATCAGCGTGTCGTCGCGGGCGCCGCCGCCGGACAGGACGGTGTTGAACGCGTAGCCGCCGAGCGCGGCCGCCTCCCCCGGCACCGGGCCGGAGCGCGGCACCCGCAGCGCGAGGCGCAGCCGCCGGGCCGCCTCCGCGTGATCGCCCTGGATCATCCAGAACGTGGCCAGCGCGGCGCCCATCCGGACGGCCGTCCCCGCGTCGCCCTCGTCCACGGCGTGCTGCAGCGCGGCGAGGAGGTTGTCGCGCTCCGCCGCGAGCAGCGAGATCCACGTCAGCTGCTCGGGGCGCCGCAGGTGCGGCTCCGCCCGTTCGGCCAGCGCGAGGAAGCACTGGACGTGCCTCGCCCGCATCCGGTCGAGTTCCCCGGCGTCCGCCAGCCGTTCCAGCCCGTACTCGCGGATGGTCTCCAGCATGCGGAAGCGCGGCTCGGGTCCGTCGACGGCCTGGAGGAGCGACCGGTCGACGAGCGAATCGAGGAGGTCCAGGGCGTCCCCCATGCCGGTCACCTCGGCCGCGGTCTCCGGCGCGATCGTGCCGGGGAACACCGACAGGCCCTCAGCGAACCGGCGTTCCGCGTCGTCGAGGAGGTCCCAGCTCCAGCCGACGACCGCGCGCAGCGTCCGGTGCCGGGGCAGGGCCGTCCGGTTCCCGCCCGCCAGCAGGCGGAACCGGTCGTCCAGCCGGGCCGCGAGCTGCTCGACCGGCATCGACCGCAGCCGGGCGGCGGCCAGCTCGATCGCGAGCGGCAGCCCGTCCAGGCGGCGGCAGATGTCCTCGACGACCCGCCGGTCGGCCGCGAACCCCGGCTGGACGGCCTCCGCCCGCTCGGTGAACAGCCGGACGCACGACTCGGGTTCGAGCGGCGGCACCGGGCAGAGCGCCTCGCCGTCGACGCCGAGCCGCTCCCGGCTCGTCGCGAGGACGCGCAGGCTGGGGCAGGCGCCGAGCAGCTCGTCCGCCAGCGCGGCCGCCGCGTCGACGACGTGCTCGCAGTTGTCCAGGACGATCAGCGTCTCGTCCGCGGACAGCGCCTCCACCAGCCGCCTCGTCCCGCCGCGGATCCCGAGGGCGCTCGCGACCGCGCCCGGCACCTCGACGGCGCTCTCGACCGCGGCCAGCTCGACGAGCCACACCCCGCCCGGGAACCGCCCGGCCAGATCGGCCCCGGCCTTCGTGGCGAGCCGGGTCTTGCCCGCCCCGCCCGGCCCGACCAAGGTGACGAGCCGCCCGTCCCAGAGCGCCTGCGCGACCCGCGCGCACTCGGCCGCCCGCCCGACGAAGCCGGTCGGCGGCACCCGCAGGTTGCCGCGCACCCGCTCCCTGGGGGCGGCCCGCAGGACCGCCAGGTAGGCGTCCTGCAGCTCCTTTCCCGGATCGGTGCCCAGCTCCTCCGCCAGCGACGCCCGGAAACGCTCGAACACGGCCAGCGCCTCGGCGGACCGCCCGTCCTCGCGGAGCGCCTCGATGAGCAGGGCCCGGGGGCGCTCACGCAGCGGATGCAGCGCCGCCAGCTCCTCCAGTTCCGCGATCAGCGGGGCCGGCTCGGCCCCGAGGGCCAGCTCGGCGGCGACCCGGTCCTCGACCGCCGACACCCGGAGCGCCTCGTAGCGCACGGCCGCCGCGTCCGCGAACGGGAGCCCGGCCGCATCGGCCAGCGCGTCCCCGCGCCACAGGCCGAGCGCCTCCCGCAACCGGAGCGCCGCGCCGCCGGCGTCCCCGTCCCGGAGCGCCCGGCGCCCCTCCCCCGCGAGCCGCTCGAACTCGGGCGCGTCGACCCATTCGACGTCCAGGACGTAGCCGCCGGGGACCGACCGCAGCCGCCCGTCCGGCAGGCACCGCCGCAGCCGCGAGACCAGGGCCTGCAACGCGTGCACGCCCGGCCCGCCTTCCGGCCACAGCGCCTGGACGAGGGCTTCGGCGGTGACCGTCCGCCCCGGCTCCAGCGCCAGCCGGATCAGCAGCGCCCGCAGCCGCGTCCCCCGGACGGCGGCATCCGCGCCCCGGTCCGTGACCGCCAGCGGCCCGAGGATCCCAACCCGCACCCCTCAACTCTGCCATCGCGGCTAAGGGGCCTCGACCCCCGCCGCCAATAGGGTTGGACCGATCTCGGAGGTGGGGATGGATCGGCTTTACGAACGCTCAAGCAGGCGATGCGAGCCCGGGAGTCTCGACCCGGCGGTGCGGGACGCGATCACCGCGCATGCCGAGGAGCATCAGCTCGGGGACGTGCTGGGCGCCGCGGTGCGGTGCTGCGCGACCCGCAGCGTCCGGCTGAAGCGGCCGGGCCTGCTGGCGAGGCTGACGAAATCGGGCGACCCGGACACCGAGCACACGACGATCGCGCTCCTGCTGCCGCGCTACCTGGTGGTGGCGGTGGCCGGAGAGCAGCGGGGCGTCCATGTCCTGTCGATCAGGCTGGAGGACGTGAGCATCGGCTCGCCGCTCGCCGGGGGCCTCGACACGGGAGTCAGCGCGACCGGACGCTGGTCCGGAAGCCCGGAACCCTCCTCATTCCACATCGGCCTCGGCGACGACGCCGACGGCAAGGCATTCCTCGCCGCCCTGCGCGAGGCGGTCACCGAGGCGAAAACCGCTTGAAAAGACCGCGGCCCGGCCCCGTGTGCGAGGGCCGAGCCGCGGTGCGGAAAAGGTCAGCAGTACTTCGAAGAGCCCTTCTTCCCCCAGGAGCACTTGTCGGCGAGCCGGTTGGAATGGAATCCCTATTTGTACCGGCATCCCGCGCCGGTCGGGAGGTCCTGGCCAGCTCTGGGGCTGCTGTCAACCGGGCCCGGTTCCGGCGCGTCCTACTTTTCGCGTTTCTGCAGTTCGTCCGGGAAAGCACGGACTTCTTCGGGGTCCCGGCCGACCGCGTGCCGCCCGCCGTCCACGGGCAGGACGGCGCCGTTCACGAAACTCGCCTCATCCGAGAGCAGGTACGCGACGGCCGCGGCCACCTCGGCCGGACGACCGACCCGGCCCAGGGGATGGAGCGACCGCATCTCCTCCTCGATTCGCGCCCTCTCCTCCGGCGCCTGGTTTTCCAGGAACGCCTCATAGCGACCGGTCGTGATCGAGCCGAGGGCCACGACGTTCGTGCGGACGCCATGCGGCCCGTAATCGACGGCCATGGCCCGGCTGAGCCCCTCAATGGCCGCCTTCGCCGTCGCATAAGGCAGCGATCCCCGCACCGGGCGCTGCGCCTGATGGGACGAGACATTCACAATGGCGCCGCCCGTCCCGGCCTCCAGGAAACGGCGGACCGCGGTCACGCACCCCACCACCGCCGGGTTGAAGTTCAGCGCGACCAGATCCAGGAGCTCGCCCGCCGAGGGTGAAGGCACATCACGGAAAACGGCGGCGTTGTTCACCCACCCGGTCAGCGTCCCGGCCTCCTGCGCCAGATCGGCCGCGCGCTCGGCGACGTCCTCGTCCGCCGCACTTCCCACGACCGGGATCACCGGGCCGTCCGCCCATTCCAGAGCCGCCGGATCGAGTTCGACCACGACGACCTTGCCGCCGTCCGCGACCAGCCGCTCGACGATGCCGCGCCCGACACCGCGTCCACCGCCCGTGACCACATAACTCCGCCGCACAGGGACCTCCTCGAATTCCGGAACACCCCTATGATCACCCTGCCCGGCGGCGCCCGTTCACGGCCGGGTGGGCGGCACTAGCCGACCTTCCATTCGGCGGCGGAGCCGAAGCCGGACGACGCGGCGAAGCGGATGCGTTCGATCGTCGCCTTCTTGCCGACTTCGAACGTCACGCAGCCGCGCTGGCTCTCTCCCTTGGTCAGCCGGACCTCCGCGCCTGCGAACGCTTCGCAGTCGGTGGCCGTGAGGAGGCCGCCCTCGTAAGCCTGGCCCGACGTGTCGATGGCGCGGGCCCCGTTGGCCGGCGCGTCCTGGTATTCGTCGTCGCTCTTGTTCTTCACCTTGAACTGCGCCGCGACGAGCCGCTTCCCGTTGGGGAGCGTCTCGAACTCTCCCGGCTCGGCGGGATCGACGACCTTCCGCAGCGTCACGGCCAGCGAGACGCCCGACGAATCATCGGTGATGTTCACGGTGTCACCGACCTGCGCCGTCTTCTTCGCCGGCTTCGTGCCCCCGCTGCCGCCCTCACCGCCGTTGTTCGCCGGTGCGGTGTTGACATTCTCCGTGCCGCATGCGGCGGCCATGGTGATCAACATCATCGACATCGCCGCCCTCATCATGAACAGGCGCATGCCACCCCCTATGACGCTCTGAAACGGCCTGCACACGGCTCAGCTACCCAAAGTGACGTCGTCTGTACCATGCGCGGCCGCCCACTCCGCGGGGGCGGGCGGTGGGAGGTGGGTAGGGTGTGTGGTGCGGATGGTTCGCTCGATTTGAGTGTCGTAAGAGGGAACCCGGTGCGAGTCCGGGACTGCCCCGCAGCGGTGAGCGGGAACGACCGCCGTCATATGCACTGGGCCCGCGCGGCCTGGGAAGCGACGGCCAGTAGGACGCCTCGAAGAGGCGGTGCCCGCGAGTCCGAAGACCTGCCTCCGCCCGCGCACCGGCCGGTGCGCGGTGGTCTGCGGCCTCGCGGGAAGGCCCGGCGGCGGCCCGTCGTCGCGCCGTTCCCGGGGTCGCCCGTGGCACAGCGAGGGAAGCCGCCATGAACACGACGATCCTCGGATACCCCCGAATCGGGGCGGACCGGGAGCTGAAGGTCGCCACCGAGAACTACTGGGCGGGACGGGCGGGCGCCGACGACCTCGGCAGGACCGGCGCCGAGCTGCGCGCCGAGGTGTGGACGGGCCTGCGCGACGCCGGCGTCGACGCGATCCCGTCCAACACCTTCTCGTTCTACGACCAGATGCTCGACGCCAGCGTGCTGGTCGGCGCCGTCCCCGAGCGGTACCGGCACCTGGACGGGTTCGACCGGTACTTCGCCATGGCCCGCGGCGTCCAGGACGTCCCGCCGCTCGAAATGACCAAGTGGTTCGACACGAACTACCACTACATCGTCCCCGAGCTGGGGCCGGACACGCGGTTCCGGCTGGCGGACGGCGCCGCCGCCAAGCCGCTCGCCGAGTACCGGGAGGCGAAGGCGCTCGGCATCGAGACGCGGCCCGTGCTCGTCGGGCCGCTCACCTATCTGCTGCTGGCGAAGCCGTCGACGCCGGGATTCCGGACGCTGGAGCTGCTGGACGGGCTCGTGGACGTGTACGCCGAGATCCTGGAGCGGCTGGCGGGGTCGGGCGCGCAGTGGGTGCAGCTGGACGAGCCCGCGCTCGTCGAAGACCGCGGCGAGGAGGAGATCCGCGCGCTGGCGCGGGCCTATGCGCGGCTCGGGCAGCTGAGCTGCCGGCCGCATCTGATGGTCGCCACCTACTTCGGCGCCATCGAGGCGGACGCGTTGCGCGTGCTGGCCGGGAGCCGCGTGGAGGCCGTCGCCCTCGATTTCGTCGCCGGGCCGGGCAACGTGGACGTGCTCGCATCGGTGGGCGGGCTGCCGCGCAAGACGCTCGTGGCGGGCGTTGTCGACGGGCGGAACGTCTGGCGCACCGACGTACGGAAGGCGCTGTCCACGTGCGCGTCCGTGCTGGGGCTCGTCGATCAGATCGTGGTCGGGACGTCCTGCTCGCTGATGCACGTGCCGCTCGACCTCGACCGGGAGACCGCGCTCGACCCGCGGGTCCGGGGGCGGCTCGCGTTCGCGCGGCAGAAGGTCGACGAGGT
The DNA here is from genome assembly GCF_044508335.1 of Actinomadura sp. Lineage (NCBI taxonomy): Bacteria > Bacillati > Actinomycetota > Actinomycetes > Streptosporangiales > Thermomonosporaceae > Actinomadura > Actinomadura sp. Next base: position 77,294 of record NZ_JBIQHY010000011.1, on the reverse strand, counting down.
CGTCGCGATCGGGCGGGCCCTGCGGGAGGACGCCCCCGTCCAGGAGGCCGCGCCGCTCCCGGAGGCCGGTGTCGACCGGGCGGTCCGCGAGCGGCTCGGGTCGGTGGGCGAGACGCGGCGCAGCGGGCACGCCGTCCGGTACGCCGCGCAGCGGGAGGCGCTCGGCCTGCCCGATCTCGCGACCACCACGATCGGCTCGTTCCCGCAGACCGCCGAGATCCGCCGGATCCGCGCCGACCGCCGCGCCGGGCGCATCGGCGAGGACGAGTACGTCGCCGCGATGAAGCGGGAGATCGCCCGCGTCATCGCGCTCCAGGAGGACCTCGGCCTGGACGTCCTCGTGCACGGCGAGCCCGAGCGCAACGACATGGTGCAGTACTTCGCCGAGCAGCTCGACGGGTACGCGGCGACCGAGCACGGGTGGGTGCAGTCGTACGGGTCGCGCTACGTGCGGCCGCCGATCCTGCACAGCGACGTCTCGCGGCCCCGCCCGATGACCGTCGAGTGGGCCGCGTACGCGCAGTCGCTGACGAGCAAGCCGGTCAAGGGGATGCTGACCGGGCCGGTGACGATGCTCGCCTGGTCGTTCGTCCGCGACGACCAGCCGCTCGCCGAGACCGCCCTGCAGGTCGCCCTCGCGATCCGGGACGAGATCGCCGACCTGGAGGCGGCCGGTATCCGCGTCATCCAGGTGGACGAGCCCGCGCTGCGCGAGCTGCTGCCGCTGAAGCGGAAGGACCGCGCCGCCTACCTCGACTGGGCGGTCGGCGCGTTCCGGCTGGCCACGTCCGGCGTCCAGGACACCACCCAGATCCACACGCACATGTGCTACTCGGAGTTCGGCGAGATCATCGGCGCGATCGGGGCGCTGGACGCCGACGTCACCAGCGTGGAGGCGGCCCGCTCGCGCATGGAGCTGGTCGGCGACCTGCGCGCCGCCGGGTACGAGAACGGCATCGGGCCCGGCGTGTACGACATCCACTCGCCGCGCGTCCCGTCCGCCGAGGAGATCGAGGAGAACCTGCGCCGCGCGCTGCGGGCCGTCGAGCCGGGGCGGCTGTGGGTCAACCCCGACTGCGGCCTGAAGACCCGCGCCTACCCGGAGACGGAGGCGTCGCTGCGCAACCTGGTCGCGGCGGCCCGCCGGGTGCGGGCCGGGCTGGCCGGCTGATCCCCCCCGCCGCCGCATGGCCCGCCCCCACCCCGGGCCATGCGGCGGCCGACCGGCGGCCTCAGTCGTGCATGCACTCCCAGATCCGGACGAGCTGCTCGCACACCTCGGTGATGTCCTCGATCGGAAGCTTGCCGGACTCCCCGGACGCGGCGCACCAGCGGAACGTCGCCGACTCGCACCAGACGGTCAGGTCACCGCGCCCGGACAGGAGGGAGATGCCGAGTTCGTCCCGCAGTGAGAGCTCGTCGATGCCGCGCTGGAGGAGCAGCGCGTGCAGGTCCTTGGCGGCGTGCGGCTCGTCCATCCGGACGGTGCGCCGGTGGCGGCGGGCGGTGCGCGGCAAGGGCAGCGCGAACCAGGTCGCCTTCCCCCGGACGGCCGGCGTCCGGAGCCGGGAGCGGGACGGGTGGTGCCCCCACCGCCCCTGGGTCAGCAGGTCGATGATCTCCAGGCCGCGGCCGTGTTCGAGCATCGGCCCGGCGGGCGCCTGGGGGCGCCAGGAGCGCAGCGTGTCGAACGCCTTGACGACGAGCTCGTCCCGGCCCCGCCCGTCCGTCCGCTGGTAGACCCACAGCTCGGCGCCGGACTGCCCGTCGCCGGGCGTGGCGTGCTGTAAGACGTTCGTGGCCAGCTCGCTGACCATGAGGATGACGTCGTCGACGTCCTGGACGCAGAGCCCGAGCGCGGGGAGAAGGCCGGTGACGTGCGCGCGGGCGACCCTGGCGATGGAGTCGTCCGCGGGCAGCGGCAGGGCGGCGCAGCCGCCGTTCTCCAGCCTCCACGGAATCCCGCACGTCGCTGCGGCCTTCGTCATGACGCCACCTCGGTGGTTACGGAGACATTCGCGATTCAGGCATTCGCGGCTTGAACCTCAACGGTTCGCGACTCGCTATGTGTGAATCACAGAACCCAGCTTCGCACATTTCTGGCCGTCTGGCGCGGCAGACGGCAAGGATCATGCATTTGAAGTTGAGACGTTCACCGATGTGCCCCAAAGCGTCCAAACCACGTTGCCGTCCGGTTCCGCAAGCGTGTACCGGCGGACATGGGACGGCCGGGCCGCGGCGCTGTAGCGTTGACCGCGCCTGAGAGAGGGCCGCACACATGAAGATCCCCCAGGGGTGCCGCCCTGGGGGATCGTGTGTGCGGCCCGGTCAGTCAGCGGTCGTACCTGCCCGCCCGCACGTCTTCGAGGAACGCGGCGAAGACGGATCGGGGCACGACGTGCGCCCCGGCCTCCGGCGTCCTGCTGTCGCGCAGCCCGGTGGCGGTGTCCAGGTCGGCGACCTCGACGCACCCCCCGTTGCTGCTCGCGCTCGCGGTGGCCTTGAACCACCGTGCCTGAGAGAGGTCCATGAGTTCTTACTCCAGCTTCGCGATGAGTGCCTCCAGGTGAACCGCGGTGTCGGCGGGGCTCAGCGCCGCCGCGCGGATCTCTTCGAAGATCTCGCCATACGCCTCCACTTTGCTCGCGTCGTCGATCTCCTGGATGTCGGCGTCGTTCTCCAGGAAGACCATGGACGGTTCGTCGCCGGGGAAGTCGAAGATGTTGACCAGGGTCGACATGCCGGGGTGCAGGCCGTCCGACAGGCGCAGCAGCCGCAGCTCGACGTTCGGCCGGCCGGACATGGTCAGCAGGTGGCGCAGCTGGGCGCGGCGGTCGCCGGGGTCGCCCCACTCGTACATCAGGGACGCCTCGGTGATCAGCGCGACCAGCTCCGGCGCGTTGCCGTCGTCGCGGTCGAGGATCTGCTGGCGCCGCAGCCGGGCCCGCAGCGCCTGCTCGCGCCACTCCGGCGACTGCTGCCCGGTGCTCAGCAGCGCCTGCATGTACGGGAGGGTCTGCAGGAGCCCCGGCAGCACCAGCGGCATGACCACCCGGATCCGCGACGCGTCCCCCTCGTAGCCGGGGAACTCGTTGTGGAACACGTCCGGGTAGTCACGCCACCAGGCCCGCTGCCTGGCGCGCGTCGCGAGTTCCTCGAGCTCGTCGAGGTCGCTGCCCTCGTAGATGCGCGCCAGGTCGCGGATGTCACTGAGCTCCGGACGAACCCAGTTGTTGGCCTCGAACCGGCCGACCTTGCCCCTTCCCCAGTTCAGCCGGTCGCAGACCTGGTTGGCCGTGTATCCGGCCTCGACGCGCAGCTCCCGCAGGCGGCGCGCCAGCCCCCGCTTGGCGATCGTGGCGCCGTACGCCTCACTCATCGGCGCCACCTCCCTTGACATACGGCCGGCATCAGCATACGCCTTCCGAATTTGTGAATCACAGATTTGGCCGGATCAGGAAGCGCATCACGAATCCCGTCGGGTAACAGCACGGGAGCCCGCCTCAGGATGCGGCCCGGTCGAACTCGCCCTTCTTGACGCCGTCCAGGAAGCACGCCCATTCGTGCTGGTCGAAGACCGAGATCAGCTCCCCGGACGTACGCAAAAGCGTCCATTCCCTGACAAAAGCGACTTCGATGCCGCCCTCGTCGCTCCCCGAACGCTGCCAGTCGAGGGCGTCCGGATCGACGCCCAGTTCCTCCGCCGTCGGCTTCCTCATGCCGGCTTCCTCGCCACAGCGGCATAACCCAGCCGTGAGCCATCACTGTTGGCCTCGTCAGGGTCCTCGGCGCCCCAGACCCCGATGTGGCACACCTCCGCGGGCGCCCCCTCATACGGCGGGACGATCTCCAGACCGGTGAAGAACCGCTCGATCTCGGCGCGCGGCCGGGGGTAGGCGCCCTGGGACGACGACTTGGCGTACACCGCGGTCACCTGGTCGAGCTCCTCGCTGACCTGGCGGTCGCTGCTGATCGCGGACAGCGCGATGTAGCTGCCCGGCGCGATCTCGCTGACGTACCGCCGGACGAGGCCCCACGGGTCGTCCTCGTCCGACACGAAGTGGGTCACGGTGACCAGGAGGAGCGCCACCGGCTGCGTGAAGTCGATCATCGCCCGGGTCTGCTCGTGGCCGAGCAGACCCTCCGGGTCGCGGAAGTCGGCGGTGATGAACGCCGTCCCCGGCACCCCCTCCAGCAGGGACTTCGCGTGGATCTCGACGAGCGGGTCGTTGTCGACGTACAGGATCCGCGCGTCGGGCGCGACCCTCTGCACGGCGTCGTGGGTGTTGTTTCCGGTGGGCAGGCCGGCGCCGATGTCGATGAACTGCCGGATGCCGTTCTCGGCCAGCCACTTGACCGAGCGCTGAAGGAACCCGCGGTTCGCCCACGCCGCGTCCTCCAGGTCGGGCATGTGCGCGCGGACCTTCTCGACGGCCTGGCGGTCGACCTCGTAGTTGGCCGTGCCGCCGAGGATGTAGTCGTACATTCGAGCGGGGCTGGGGACCGTGCTGTCCACCCCGGGTGGAGCCTGCTCGATGTCGCTCACGCTTCGCCTCCATTGCCACAACTTGTGATGCACGAATTATGAGGCCTCTGTCCGCCCGAGGCGATGCCGCGGCACCGAACGGTATCCGTCCAGTGCGGGGGACATCGCCCGTGGCCTGCGCATGGTCCCGCCCAGGATTCGACGCGGCACCCCAGGGCATCACGGGGCCGAAAAGGGGGGAATCGAGCATGAAGACCGCACCTGACCTCGCACTACGCCAGCTCACGATGCAGTTCGTCGGCAATGCCACGACGCTGCTGCGCTGCGGGCCGTTCACCTTGCTGACCGATCCCAACTTCCTGCACCGCGGGCAGCGCGCCTATCTGGGGTTCGGGCTTTCGTCCAGGCGGCTGACCGAGCCCGCGCTGCGCATCGAGGAACTGCCGCGGCTCGACGCCGTCGTCCTGTCCCACCTGCACGGCGACCACTGGGACCGGGTGGCGCGCACGAAGCTCGACCGCGGCCTGCCGATCGTGACGACGCCGCACGCGGCCCGCCGGCTCCAGGGGTGGCACCGGTTCCGGCACGCGACCGGGCTGCGCTCCTGGGAGTCGCACACGATGGTGAAGGACGGGGCGCTCCTCCGGATCACCGCCATGCCGGGACGGCACGCGCCCGGTCCGGCCCGCATGCTGCTGCCCCCGGTGATGGGCAGCCTGCTGGAGTTCGCCCCGGCGGCCGGCGAGGTGCAGTTCCGCCTCTACATCACGGGCGACACGCTGATGTTCGACGGCATCCGGCAGATCGCCCGGCGGAACCGGGACATCGATCTCGCCATCCTCCACCTGGGCGGGACCAAGCTGCCCGGCGGGCTCCTCGTCACGATGGACGCCGAGCAGGGCGCCGACCTTTTCGAGACGGTCCGCCCCGGGCGCGCCGTGCCCGTCCACTACGGCGACTATGGCGTCTTCACGTCACCTCTGGACGACTTCCGCCGCGAGATGGAGCGCCGCGGCTTCGGCGACCAGGTGTCCTACATCGAGCCGGGCCAGACCCACACGTTCCTTCAGTCCTGACGCCGGCTCACGCGGTCGCGCATGGCGCGGGCCATGCGCAGCGGGAACAGGCCGACGAGCGGTGCGCGCCGCCCGAGGGCGTCGGTGTCCTTGCGGTCGAAGGCGCGGGCGTAGCGCTGCGCCCGCGCCACCGTGTCGTACTCCTTCGCCCCTCCGGCGCCGCACCCGCGGACGCACGACCAGCGCAGCGTCGTGCCCTCGGCGGTGAACTGGTAGTCGTGCCCGAATATCCGGCAGGTCAGCATGGGGTCACTCACTCTCACTCCCGGTGTTCTCGGGCGGCCCGTACCGGTTGCGGGCGAGCGGCCTGGCCCGCCCCTCGTGGACGGCCTCGCGCAGCGCGGCGCGGAACCGCCCCGGCCCCCAGTAGCGCGCGCCGACCAGGTCGGCGAGCCGGTTGCGCGGCGTCGGCCCGTGCTCGGCGAGCGCCTGCGCGATGGTGTTGACCTCCCGGTCGAGGGCGAGGTCGGCGTCGGACGCCCAGTCGGTCGTCCACCCGGTCATCATCGTCGGCGAGTAGAACGCGCGGCCGGGGCCGGGACGGAACCGGCGCAGCCCCGCGCGCTCCTCCCGCTCGCGGCGCAGGACGCGCCGGCGGATGCGCTCGTCGCGCTCGCGGGCCGCCCGCTCCCGCTCGGCCGCCGCGGCGCGTTCGCGCTCCTCCTGCTCCATCGAGCCGGACTCCGCGGCCAGCGACTCCGCGGTGGAGCGGTGCTGCGCGGCCTCCACCCGGTCGGCGGCGGACTCGGCGCGCATCCGGTGGACGCCGGCCTCCCGCTGATGCCTCTCGGCCGCGTCGCCGTCTCCTTCGGCGCGGGCCGCGTGCGCGAGCGCCAGCTCGGTGTGCATGCGCTCCCACTCGTCGTAGGTCTCGGCCTGGCCGAGCGCGATCTCGGCCTCGGTCCCGTCGAGCCCTTCGGCGCGGCCGCGGGTCTCGGCGGCCATGGCCCGCTGCTCGCGGGCCCGCGCCCGCTCCGCCGCCGCCTCCGCGAGCGCCGCGTGCACCTCGGAGTCCCGGTCGTTCTCGGCGGCCAGCGCCTCCGACCGCTCGCGCAGCGCGCGAGCACGCTCGTCCGCCGCCGCGGCGCGCTCCAGGGCGCTCGCCCGCTCGGCGCCGGCGCCGGCGCGCTCGGCGGCGTCGCGCTCGTCGTGGGCGGCGGCCTCCTCGATGAGGCGTTCGGCGTCCCACTCGGCGATCTGCGCGAGGACCTCCTCGGCGCGCAGCCGGGCGGCGGCGCCGTCGCCCCCCTCCTCCGCGCGCGGCCTGAGCTCGTGGATGGCGGCGCGGTGCTCGGCGGCGCGCGCCCGGGTCTCCTCGGCGTGCCGCCGCGCCTCCAGCGCGGCGTGGCGCCCCGGGCCGCCGCCGGCCGCCTCCGCTTCCTCACCGGCCGGCGCTTCTTCCTCGTCCGCCTCGTGGACGGTGAGGGGTTTGGCGATGTTCTCCAGCGACGCCTGCTCGGCGCGGACGCCGTAGACCACCTCGGCGATGCCGCCGAGCATCATGATCACGGCGCCGATGAGGAAGCCGATGGCGACCCGGCTCACCATGCCGCTGTCGATGAAGCTGCCGAAGATCAGCGGCCCGGTGATGCCGCCGACCGCCGTGCCGACCGCGTAGAAGAACGCGATGGCGAGGGCCCGGGTCTCCATCGGGAAGATCTCGCTGACCGTCAGGTAGGCGGAGCTGGCGCCCGCCGAGGCGAAGAAGAACGTCACGCAGACGAGCAGGATGAACGACCAGTTCGACAGCGCCTCCGTCCACAGGAAGACGCCCAGCAGGATCGTCAGCGCGGCCGACATGAAGTACGTGCCGGAGATCATCGGCTTGCGGCCCACCGTGTCGAACATCCGTCCGAGCAGCAGCGGGCCGAGGAAATTGCCGATGGCGAACAGGGCGATGTAGTACGGCACCGCCCCGGACGCCACGTCGAAGTACTTGCTCAGGATCGTCCCGAGGTCGAACGTCACCGCGTTGTACAGGAACGCCTGCCCGACGAACAGCGCGAACCCGAGCGTCGCCCGCTTCGGGTAGACCTTGACCGCGACCTGGGCGATCTCCCGGAACGGGATGGCCTTGCGCTGCCGGACGGTGATGCTCTCGCCCGCTTCGTCCAGGACGTGGTCGGTCTGCTCGCGCACCTCCGCCTCGATGTCGTCGACGATCCGCTCGGCCTCCTCCTCGCGGCCGTGGATGAACAGCCAGCGCGGGCTCTCCGGGACGTGCCGCCGGACGAGCATGATCGCCAGCCCGAGGACGGCGCCCATGCCGAACGCGTACCGCCAGCCCATGTCCTGGGCGAAGATCGAGGTGTTCAGGAAGAGGACCGCGGCGAGGGCGCCGAGCGCGGACCCCACCCAGTAGCTGCCGTTGATCGCGAGGTCGACGCGGCCGCGGTTGCGGGCCGGGATCAGCTCGTCGATCGCCGAGTTGATCGCCGCGTACTCGCCGCCGATGCCCATCCCGGTCACGAACCGGCACGCGAAGAAGTACCAGGGCGCGAACGCGAACGCGGTCGCCACCGTGGCGAGGATGTAGACGGCGAGCGTGAGGATGAACAGCTTCTTGCGGCCGAACCGGTCGGTGAGCTGCCCGAAGAACAGCGCGCCGAGGCACGCGCCCGCGACGTAGATCGCCGCCGCGACCCCGATGTCGCCCGCGGTCAGCCCGATCCCGCTGCCCGACTCGGTGAGCCGCGCCGCGACGGACCCGACGATGGTGACCTCGAGGCCGTCGAGGATCCACACCGTCCCCAGGCCGACGACGATCATCCAGTGGAACCGCGACCAGGGCAGCCGGTCCAGGCGCGCCGGAATTCTCGTGGTGATGGTCCCGACGCGCGTATCAGCGGTCATGGTGCAGCCCTTCCGACGAACCGGCGGTCGATCACGACCGGCGAAACACCGGTATGGCTACCCGCCACCCGGAATTCACACCTGGCGGCGCCGCCGGAAATGCGGTGCGCTCCGGGCACGCGAAAAGGCGCCCGCCGCGGCGGGCGCCTCTCGGATGGGTGTCACTTGAGGAACGGGAGCCGTTCGACCAGGCGGGTCTTGCCCCACCAGCGGCCGAGGCCCAGGGTGTCGCCGGCGCTGACCAGAGCCAGCCCGACGATCAGGAGTGCGTAGATCAGGTGGTCGTCCATGAAGACGTTGTTCTCCGGGGGCAGGACCGCCGTCCACATCAGGACCAGCAGCGCCGCGCCCGCGGCGGCGGCGATCCGCATCCCGATGCCGAGCAGCAGCGCCGCGCCGATCCCGGCGAGGCCGATCATGAACAGCCAGTCGGCCCAGGCCGCGCCGGCCAGGTCGTTGTAGAACCCCGCGAACGGGCCCTTGGGCGCGTGCGCCAGGAACCCCTCGGTCGGGCTTCCGCCGTCCAGCCATCCCTTGCCCGCCGGGGTCTCGTGGCCCAGCCCGAACAGCTTGTCCACGAACGCCCAGGCGAACACCCAGCCGAGCGCCAGCCGGGCCGCGGCCCAGATGTAGCGGGCGGCGGGCGTCTCGGTCAGCGGTTTGGGGGTCACCACCCGGATCAGAGTGCTGCGGCCCGCGTGCGTCTTGTGCTCTGAGACTGCCATCGCCGTCTCACCTTCCATCACGTCGCCGGTTTCTTTCACCTCCTACTCAACTCCGGGGGGCGATTTCGCCGTAGGCCCGTTCGGTCCGTTCTCAGCGGGACCAACGTCCCCCTTATCCGGGCGGCGTCCCCGGATTTACGGCGCACCCGGCAAATGGACGATCGGAATGGCGGGCCCCGAATGTGACCGGCGTCGCTCTACGGCCATTCGGTCTTGTGGCCGAAGCCCCGCGAGTTGTCGATGAGCCGGAGCCACGCCGGGCGGACGCCCCAGTGGTCGGCCGCCGCCAGCGCCCGGGCCGGCCCGGCGTCGTCCGCCGCGAAGGGGAAGCGGGCGGCGTAGGCGGCGCGGGCGGCGTCCAGGTCAGCGCCGGTCAGGCGGCGGCAGAGGCCGCGCCCCTGGACGCCGCGCAGCGTCCGCCAGTCCTGGTCGTCGGCCTGGACGGTGAAGGCCACCGGAACGCCTCCGGGGTCGGACGCCAGATGGCGGCCGTGCCGGGTCTCGCGCGAACTGACGAACACCAGGCCGCCGTCCGGGGCCGGGGCGAAGAAGACCGCGCAGACCTGCGGGCCGTCCGCGTCCGCGTAGGCGAGGTTGAGCACGGTGCAGGCGGCCAGCGCGTCGCGGAACGCGCCGGTCATCGGTTCTTCAGCGGCGGGACGGCCGGCACTTCCGGGGCGGACGCGATGTCCTCGGCGGTCAGCTTGAAGGCGTCGGGGTAGCGGTCGCGGCGGGTGCGGCGGTCGGGCTCGGTCGTGCGCCAGCAGTACAGGCAGCGCTCGCACTGCAGCACCTCCCACACCCCGGGGACGGGGGAGGCGAACAGCAGCCCGATCTCCTCGTGCGCGCAACGCGGGCAGATCATGTCAGGACTCCGTTCAGCGATCGGCGGCCAGGGCGCGGAGGCGGGTCAGCCATTCGGCGGCCTCGGGCAGGTCGCGGACCTGGTTCCCGTAGTTTCCGCGCGGGTCGGGGGCGACGGGGGTGGTGGCGTCGATGACGAGCTTGTCGGTGATGCCGGGCGTGGTCGCCTGCGGCGCGAGGCCCAGCACGGGCATGTTCGGCACCCGGATCAGGTCGCCGGCGGGGTTCATCTTGGTGGACACGGCCCACATGACCTGCGGGAGGTCGAACGGGTCGACGTCCTCGTCCACGACGACGACCGTGGCGGCGTAGCCGAGCCCGTGCGGGGTGCTCAGCACGCGCAGCCCGACGGCCTTGGCGAAGCCGCCGTAGCGCTTGGCGGTGGAGACGATGACGACGAGGCCGTGCGTGTACATGGCGTTGACCGCGCGCACCTCCGGAAACTCGGCCTTGAGCTGCTGGTACAGCGGCACGCAGGTGTTGGCGGCGATCAGGTAGTCGACCTCCGTCCACGGCATGCCGATGTAGAGGTGCTCGAAGACCGGGTCGGTGCGGTGGGAGATCCGGTCGACGCGGATGACGGTCATGTTGCGCCCGCCCGAGTAGTGCCCGGTGAACTCGCCGAACGGCCCCTCGATCTCGCGCTTGCGGCCCTCGATGACGCCCTCGATCACGACCTCCGACCCCCACGGGACGGGCAGCCCGGTCAGCGGCGCCGCGGCGATCGGGGCGGGCGCGCCGCGCAGCGCGCCCGCCAGCTCGTACTCGTTCTCGTCGTAGCGCATCGGGGTGGACGCGGCGATGGAGATGACCGGGTCGTTGCCGACGGTGATGGCGACGGGCAGATCTTCGCCGGCCTCTTCGGCTTTGCGGAGTTGCAGCGCGATGTCGTGCATCGGGACGGGCTGGAGCGCCAGCTTGCGTTTCCCCTTCACCTGGATGCGGTAGATGCCGACATTCTGCTTGCCGCTGTTCTCCGGGTCTTCGGGGTCCCGGGAGACGACGGCGGCCTTGTCGATGTAGAAGCCGCCGTCGCCGTCATTCAGCCGGACGAGGGGCAGCACTTCGAAAATGTTCACGTCGTCGCCGTCCATGACGTTCTCCGCCCACGGCGGGGAGTCCCGCCATTCGGGTGCGACGGGGAACGCGTCCCAGCGGCGGCTGAACTCGCCGACCTGCTCCTTGACGCCCGTCCCCTTGGGAAGGTCCAGTGCGAGCGCGTGGTTGGCCCACGACCCGTGGACGTTCATGGCGATGCGCGCGCTGGTGAATCCGGCGACGTTGTCGAAGTACAGGGCAGGGGCGCCGTCGCCCATCCGGCAGGCCGCGTTGGCCGCGGCGGCGATGTCGGGCTCGGGCATCACCTGGTCGGTGATGCGCAGCAGCTGCCCCTCCTTGTCGAGGGTCTCCAGGAAACTCCGCAGGTCGTCAAAGGGCATGTTCGTTGTTCCTTTCACGGGCGGCCCGCATTCCCGTCCAGCGGCGTGCCGGGGCGGGCAGGTCGAACTGGTCGAGGACCCTGGCCGTGATGTGGTCGACGATGTCGTCCACCGTTTCGGGATGGTTGTAGAAGGCGGGCATCGGCGGCACCATCCGCACGCCCATGCGGGACAGCGTGAGCATGTTCTCCAGGTGGATCTCGCTGAGCGGCGTCTCCCGCGGGACGAGGACGAGCCGGCGCCGCTCTTTCAGCACCACGTCGGCGGCCCGCGCGACGAGCCCGTCCGAGTAGCCGGTCCGGATGGCCGCGAGCGTCTTCATGGAGCACGGGGCGATGACCATGCCGTCCGTCCGGAAGGAGCCGGACGAGATGGGCGCGCCCTGGTCGTCGGGCGCGTACACGGCGTCGGCGAGCGCGCCGACCTCCCGCGCCGACAGCCCGGTCTCCAGCTCGACGGTCGCCCGCGCCCACCGCGACAGGACGAGGTGCGTCTCGACGTCCGGGAGCCGGGCCAGGTGCTCCAGCAGCCGGACGCCCAGCACCGCCCCCGTCGCGCCGGTCATCCCGACGATGAGTCGCATGGCCGTCCACTCCCCTGAGATTTCGGTCACGCCTGTCCGGCGCCGCGACTCACGCTAAGGCGGGGTCAGATAATCGCTGTCATAGATCAAGGACAGCGGATGAAGAAAAACGGACAACCTCTGCGGGCGGACATTCCGCAGATCCCGTACCGTCCCGCCGCGGGCGCGCCTCCCGGCGTGGAGGTCCTGGACCTGCCCCGGCTGATGGAGCGCGCCCGGGGCCACGAGGTCGACATCTACGCTCCGCGGCGTCCGGTGTTCCACGAGTTCATCGCCGTGAAGGCGGGCACGGTGCACTGCTCGGTCGACTTCAACGAGTACCGCGTGCCGGCCGGGAGCTGGTTCTGGATGCGCCCCGGCCAGATCCACCGCTACATGGGCGACCTCACCCGGGCCGAGGCGACGGTCGTGCTGTTCACCTCCGACTTCCCGGACGCCGCGACCCGCGAGGCCGTGGGCCTCGACCTGCGCGTCCACCACCGTCCACTGACCCCGGCGGGCCCGCAGAAGGCCGCGCTGGACGGCACGCTCCGCCTCCTGGAGGACGAGGCCGGACGTCTCGCCGACCTCCCCCTCGAAGCGCACATCGACGTCATGCGCCACCTGCTCGGAGTCATCCTGCTGCGGCTGACCCACCTGAACGGCGGGCCCGGCGACCCGGCCGCCGACAACGAGGTGTTCCGGCGTTTCCAGCAGGCCGTCGGCGAGGACCTCTCCTCCAGCCACCGCGTCGCCGACTACGCGGCCCGCCTCGGCTACAGCGTCCGGACCCTGACCCGCGCCACCCGGGCCGCGACGGGATGCGGCGCCAAGCGCTTCATCGACGACCAGCTCCTGCTGGAGGCGAAGCGCCTGCTCTCGCACACCGATCTGCCGCCGTCCGCGATCGCCGAGCGCCTCGGCTTCAGCTACCAGACGTCGTTCAGCGCGTTCTTCCAGCAGCGCACCGGGATGCCGCCGACCGCGTTCCGCGCCGTCTCGCGGGGCGCCGCCGGCGGGCCGTGACGGTCAGCGCGCGAGGCGGCGGTGCGCCCCGGCGGCGCTCCGGGGGCCGACCGGGGTCGACTCTGTGATGTGCAGGCGGGTGTGGAGGCCGGTGATGTGCAGGACGCGGAGCACGCGCCCCTGCGGGTGCTGCAGGCGGAGCTGGCGCCCGCGCGCGGTCATCGCCTTGTGCGCCCACACGATCGCGGCGAGGCCGCTGGAGTCGGCGAAGGTCAGTCCGGAGAGGTCCAGCAGCAGCCGGTGCGGATCGTGCTCGACGATCATGTCCTCGATGTGCCGGCGCAGCGTGTCGGCTCCGCTCACGTCGAGCTCGCCGGTCAGCCGCAGTTCCACGGTCGTCCCGTCGGAGAGGGCGCCGATGGAGAGCTGCAGGGTGCCGCCCGCGTAGGTGGCGGGTCTCTCGGCCGGCCCGCCGGGGGGTTGGGCGGGTGTGGATTGCAGGGCGCCCGGGGGGCACCTGTCTGCCTGGGTCATAGAGCCTCCAAAGAGGTGAGGAATCTCCGACCGGGCAGGGACAGGGACCGGACCGAGGTATCGGATGGAAGGTCGGGTTGGGGGAGCGCACCGGACGGCCGTGGGGGCGCGCCGGTGCGCCGTGGCTAGGCGGCGCCGTCGCTGAGGATCTCGGCGGCCAGGTCGGCGACCCGGCGGCGGCTGTCCCGCGCCTGCTTGCGCAGCAGGTTGAACGCCGAGACGGCGTCCAGGCGGTGGGTGGCCATGAGGTAGCCGATGGCGCGTTCGATGACCACCCGGTAGTCCAACGCGTACTGGAGCTGTGAGGCCGTGGTGCTGTGCTCGTGGGACGACAGCGCCGCGGCCATGAGTTCGCCGATCAGCCCGGCGTAGGCGTGCAGCGCCGCGATATCCGAGTCGTCCCACCCGTAGGGCTGGGACCGGTAGACGTTCAGCGTGCCGACCGGGCTGCCGCCCAGCAGGAGCGGGACTCCGGCGACCGCGCGCACCCGCTCGTCCAGCACGTCCACGAGTTGCGGCCAGCGGGGATCGGAGCGCACGTCCTTGGTGGAGACGGGCCGGCCTTCGACGTAGGTGTCGTAGCAGGGCCCCTGGTCGGCGTGCGCCTGGGCCTCCTCCAGAGATCGTCCGACCTCGTCCGAGGCGGCCACGTACAGCAACTGCTCCTTGTCGTCGATGAGCATGATTCCGGCGCCGTCGTGGCCGAACAGGCGCCTGACCGAGCCGACCACCCGTTGGAGAACGCGGGCGACGTCAGCCTCGTGCTGCGCCTTGCGCAGCACTTCCAGGCTGGCGTCCAGCGCTCGGGTGTCGATATGCAACATGCTCCACATCCTTGAACGAGAGAACCGCAGGAACAAGATGTGGAGGCACCACGGCCGACCCCGTGGCCGATCCGCGGACACAGGGCGGAACTTCTGAACGCCACACTACCCGCTGCACGGCGTTCTAGGCGTCCCGCGCACGAGGAGATCGGCGGCGGCGCCCGCCCCGGCACCGCCGCCGATCTGGTCCGAAGCTGAGGAATGGCGATATACGGACTGGTCCGATGCTGCTGGGTCCCTCCTTTCCCAGACGATCGGGACGGGACGTCTTCGCGGAAATCGGAGGGGAGCGCTGGCGGCGCGGCGGACGCCGCCGCCCGGCCGCGCGGCCGGGCCGGCCCGGCACACGGGTGCCGGGAACACCGGGGGGATATGGGTACGGCCGACCGGACGGCGGCGTGCGGGGAGGCGCGGGCGGACCGGGCCTGCCGGGTGAGGCGCCGAAGTTCGCCGCGACCAGGGCGTCGAACGCGTCCCGGAACCACTGGTCGTCGGCGCGGATCAGGTCCGCGGACCTTGCACCCGCCGGCAGGGTGCCCGAGACCGCCATGTCGATCACTCCCCGGAACCACTCTCAGCGCCACCAGGTCATTGACCGCTTCTATTATTCCTATAGCCGAAGCTATAGGTAGTTGTCAAGTGCTTCCTCAGCCTTGACGGAGGCTCCGCGGTGTCCGCCTCCACTAGATGTATTGCCGAATCCGCAGATCAAGTAACATCCCGCGGCCTGCGACGCCGACCCGGCCACCCGGACAGCGGCCGTCGAGCGACCGCGTGCACCGGGCGGACTCCCGACTCGGAGGCGGTGCGGGTTGACATGGTGCGCGAAGTAACCTATAAATGAAGTTGAAGGTTTCCTCTTCTGCGAGGAGCAGGACATCGGCGCCCGCCAGGCGCCGACGATCTTCGGAGGTGATGGCATGTTGCTGACGTCGATCGACCCGTTCGTGCAGGAGTTCGAGCGCCAGTTCGACCGGGCCGTCCGGCAGTTCAGCGGGCTGGCCGACGGGAACCTCATGCCGATGGACGGCATCCGCCGCGCCGACGACGTCGTCCTGCGGTTCGACCTGCCGGGCATCGACCCCGGCTCGATCGAGGTCACCGTGGACCGCGGCGTGCTCTCGGTGACCGCGCGGCGCGAGGAGGAGTTCGGCGAGGACGAGCGCGTGTTCGTCCGCGAGCGGGCGATGGGCTCGTTCACCCGCCGGGTCTACCTGTCGGAGCACCTGGACGCCGACGGCATCGAGGCGGCCTACAACAACGGCGTCCTCGCCGTCCGCATCCCGGTCCTGGAGCAGGCCCGGCCCCGCAAGGTCGCCGTCCAGCAGGGCGACGCCCTGAAGGCGATCAAGAGCTGACCGCCACGGTTCCGGAGCCGGCCCCGGCCCGCGCCGGTCCCCCCGAGCGCGCCGGGGCCGTTCTGGTGATCGCGGCGCAGGTGAAGGAGGAACCCCCATGACCCTGCCGATCGACGACGAGCACGCCGCCCTGTTCACCGTCGGCCAAGTCGCGGAGATGCTCAACGTGCAGCAGGCGTTCCTGCGCCGCATCGACGTCCACCGCGTCGTCTCGCCGCAGCGCTCCGCCGGCGGGCAGCGCCGCTACAGCCGGCACGAGATCGGGCGCATCCAGGAGGTCGTCACCATGATGGGCGACGGCATGACCCTGCCCGCCATCCGCCGCATCTTCGAGCTGCAGCACCGGCTGGCCGAAGTGACCCGCGAACGCGACGAGCTCGCCCGCCGCCTCGCCGCCCGCGAATCCGGCGACGCCTGACGCCTTCGCCGGCGGCGCTCACGTCACGCGCCGGAACCGGACGGCCTGGCCGCCGCCGCTCTTGAGGACGGCGGTGAAGGCGTCGTCGCGGGTGACGGCGGACCGGCGGACGTCGAGCCCCGCGTCATCGTCTCCCGCGTCGGAGTAGGACTCCGCGGTCCACGTGCCCTTGCCGAGGAAGGACAGCGGGTAGCGCAGCGTCTGCGCCCGGTCCCCCGTCATGGCGCCGACGTACCAGTCCGCGCCCGAGCGCCGCGCGACGACCAGATGGTCGCCGATCCCGGCTGAGAGCACCCTGGTCTCGTCCCACGTGACCGGCACGTCCTCGATGAACTTGAGTCCGGGCGACCTCGCGTAGTGCTCGGGCAGGTCGGCGGCCATCTGCATGCCCGAGAAGTAGGTGACGTAGTAGGCGAGCTGCTTGGCCGCGGTGGTGTGCACCCGGTGCCCGTCGCGGCGCGGGTCCCACAGGACGTCCATGATCCCGGGCGTGTAGTCCATCGGGCCGGACAGCATGCGCGTGAAGGGCAGGATGAGGGTGTGCTCGGGGGTGTTGCCGTCCCCGATGGCGTCCCATTCCTGCCCGCGCACGGCCTCCCGGGCGAGGGCGTTGGGGAACGTCCGGGCCTCCCCCGTCGCGTGGACGCACTCGTGGCAGTCGACGTTGATGCGATGCCGCGCGGCCTTTTCGAGGACGAGCCGGTAGTGGTTGACCATCCGCTGGTCGTAGTGGTGGTGCCCGGTGATGTTCCCGACGTAGCCGGTCTTCACGTAGTGGATGCCGAGCCGCTCGTACAGCGCGAACGCCGCGTCGAGCTGCTGCTCGTAGTTCTCGACCCCCGCGCCGGTCTCGTTGTGGACGATGAACTCGACGCCCTTGCTCTTCCCGTACGCGACGACCCCGGGGAGGTCGAAGTCCGGGGTGGCCTGCGTGAAGTCCTGGTCGGCCCACGAGCCCTCCCACCCCCGGTTCCACCCCTCGACGAGCAGGCCCTCGATGCCGTGTTCCGCCGCGAAGTCGATGTACTCCTTGGCGCGCTCGGTCGTCGCCCCGTGCCGCGGCCCCGGCTTCCACGTGGCCTGCCCGTGCTGGATCAGCCACCAGATGCCGGCGTACTTGATCGGCTTGATCCACGACGTGTCCCCCTTGCAGATCGCACACGGCGGATTGAGGTTCTCCACCAGGTGCGACTCGATCAGCCCGCCCGCGTTCCCGGCGATGGTCAGCACCCGCCAGGGGGTGGCCCGGCCGGTACGGGTGATGACGGCGGCCGCGCGCCCGGGCGTCGGCACGAGCCCGACCCGCAGCCGCCCGAGATCCGGTGCCACGGTCATGGCCGCGTAGTCGTCCAGATCCGCCTCATGGATCGACAGGTAGGTGCCGTCCTCGTACCGGAAGGTCACCGGGGTATTGGACGCCCCCATGGCGCTGTAGGGGGACGACTGCCAGGTGTTCTCGTCCGTGTCGAAGTCCCGCCGCGTCCACCAGGCGGTCGGGTTCCCGGTGAGGGCGAACTCGGTGGCCTCGTCCACGATCTCCAGCGACCGAAGGCCGGCCTGCTCCGGCACCTGGTAGCGGAACGCCACCCCGTCGTCGTAGGCGCGCGCGATGACGTTGAAGACCCTCCCGCCGGCCTGCCGCAGCCGGACGGTGAGCTCCCGGTAGTGATCACGCACCCGCGAGTCGGCGCCCCACAGCGGCCGCCACGTGCCGTCCCCGGCGGTGACCCGGGCGCCGGTCACCTCCACGTCGCCGCCGAGCACCGACCCGTCGGTGAGCCTCAGCCCCAGGGCGGACCATCCGACCAGGACGGACCCGCCCCGGCTGACGGAGTACCCGAGCCGCCCGCCCTCGGCGGACACCGCCAGCGCCAGAACCCCGTCCGGCGACCGCACGGTCGGGCTCCGCGGATCCTGTGCCCGGACGGCCACCGCGCCACCGGCAAGCGTGACAAGAGAAACGAAGGCCGCAAACAGGACGCGAAGCACACGAGATCCCAACAGCGCCCTTCGCACACCACAAACCTCGGCGCAACGCACCCCCCACGTCAAGATCCCTTCCACCCGGACCCGCAGCCCACACGCCCAGGGGCGCTCGCCGGCCCGGGTTCGCGGGTGGTGGTCCGTGCGCCGCCGGAGCCGAACCGTCCGCCCGGATGATCAGGCGGGTTCGCAGATGACGACCGGGATGGCGCGGTCGGTCCAGCGCTGGTAGTCGCCGTACTCGGGATAGAACTCGACCAGGCGGCGCCACAGGCCGGCGCGCTCGTCGCCCTCCGCTATGCGGGCGATCATCGGGCGGGGCCGGCGGCCCGTCTGGACGGCCACTTTCGGGTTCGCTTCGAGGTTCAGGTACCACTGGGGATGGCGCCCCGTCCCTCCCCTGGACGCGACCAGGATGACGCGGTCGCCGTCCGGGAGGTACAGCAGCGCCATCGTCCTCGGCTTCCCGGACCTGCGGCCGCGCGTGGTGAGCAGGCAGACCGGCACTCCGGACGGGAAGGCGCTGCCGAAACGGAAACGGCTCCCGAGCCGTCCGCCGGTGGCGCGGAAGAGTGCGACGTGCCCGCGCGTGAGGGCCTTCATCGCCGGGGCGAACAACGCGGAATCGAAGAACTTCGGCCTGTCGTCGGGCACCGCTCACTCCATCCTCGGGGACGCGTGATCATTGTCCTTCGTCCGCCAGGCTGGGGACGGTACTTCCCCACGGCAAGCCACTTCCCGATGGCGAGAAGTACACGTCGACTCTTACTCCGAAGCCAGGGCAGAGGACCCGTCACATCTGATTAGCTACGGTCCGTGATGCGGAGGGACGGACCGGGGGGGCCGTCCCTCCGCGTCAGGACGCCGGCCGGGTGAAGGTGCACGGCAGCCGTTTGTAGCCGTTGATGAAGCCGGACATGAGGCGGTCGGGTTCGCCGGCGGCGATGTCGGGCAGGCGGGTGAACAGCTCGCGGAACATCACGGTGATCTCGCGGCGGGCCAGGTTGGCGCCCAGGCAGAAGTGCGGGCCGGGGCCGCCGAAGCCGACGTGCGGGTTCGGTGAGCGCAGGATGTCGAAGCGGTCGGGGTCGGTGAAGACCGCCTCGTCGCGGTTGGCGGACCAGTAGAACAGCGTCACCCGCTCGCCCTTGCGGTAGGTGTGGCCGTTCATCTCGTAGTCGCGGGTGACGTTGCGGCGCATGAAGATGACGGGGCTGCTGTAGCGGACGATCTCCTCGACGGCCCCGGCGATGCGGCCGTCGAAGTCCTCCAGCAGCAGTTCGCGCTGGTCGGGGTGCTCGGTGAACACCTTCAGCCCGTGCGCGATGGCGTTGCGCGTGGTCTCGTTGCCGGCGACGACGAGCAGGAGGAAGAACGCGGCGAACTCGCGCGGGCTCAGGCGTTCGCCGTCGACGTTGGCGTTCACCAGGGCCGAGGTCAGGTCGCCCGTGGGGTTGGCGCGGCGCTCCCGGCCGAGCTTGAACGCCAGCCGGTGCAGCCGCCACCCCGCCGACGCGATCGTGCCCAGCATGCGGAGCGTGGCGAGCCGCCCCAGCCGCGGCCCGTCGCCGCCGTACTCGACGGTGGCGCCCACGTACTCGGGGTCGCTGTACCCGACGATGACGTTGGTCCACTCCACGACCCGGCGGTGGTGCTCGACGGGGATGCCGAGCATGTCGCAGATGACCTCGACCGGCAGCCGCGCCGCGCACCGGGACACGAAGTCGCCGCCGCCCGCCTCGATCAGCTCGTCCACGATCCGGGCGGCCCGCCGCGCGATGTCGTCCTCGGCCTTGGCGAGCATCTTCGGGGTGAACGCCCGCGACACGATCCGGCGGATCTTGGCGTGCCGCGGATCGTCCATGTCGATCATCGAGTTGAAGTACTTGTCCATCCAGCGCGGCATGTCGGCCGGGCTGGTCGCGCTGGGCTCGCTGCTGAACACCTCCGGGTTGCGGCTGGCCTCCGTCACCTCGGCGTGGTGGGTCAGCGCCCACGAGCCGGGGCTCTGCGGGAGGAACGGCAGCTTGGGCAGGGTGAAGAACACCGGCCCCGGCTGGGCGCGCAGCAGCGCGAACGCCTCCGCCCGCTCCGTCAGGGGGCGGGCCCAGAACCGCAGGTCGCTCACGTCGATGTCGGCCAGTGTCAGCTGTCGGGGGGTCTCCGTGGCCACCGGACCTCACGCTCCCGTCTCGACCGCGATTTCTGGTGAAGCCACACACCAGAAATATCCGTGCTCAGCGTCCTCAGATTCGCGGGCGAAGTCAAGGGATGCGGCACAATCGGGGCTGTGACGTCCGAGCCCGCGCCCGCGCCCGCGCGCCCGTACCGGGGCGTGCCCGCCGACCAGCGCCGGGCCCGCCGCCGCGCCACGCTGCTGGCGGCCGGGCTGGAACTGCTCGGCACCCAGGGGTGGGGCGCCACGACCGTCCGGAAGGTGTGCGCCGAGGCCGGGCTCAACGACCGCTACTTCTACGAGAGCTTCCCGGACCGGGACGCCTTCCTCCTCGCGGTCGTCGACGAGCAGGTCGCCCTGGGCACGGACGTGATCCTTTCCGCGGCGCGCCGGGCGCCCCGCGACCCGCAGGCCCGCACCCGCGCCGTGGTGACCGCCGTCCTCGACTTCCTGACCGACGACCCACGCCGCGCGCAGATCCTCACCCATGCGTTCCCGGCCTCACCCCTGCTCCAGCGCCGCCGCATCGAGATCATCCGGACGCTGGCCGCGATCTTCGCCGCCGAGACCCGCGAGACGCTGGACCGGGTCCTCCTCTCCGACATCGACGTGGAGCTGACCGGCCTCACCCTCACGGCCGGTCTCTGGGAGCTGTTCACCACCTGGTTCCGCGGAGACCTCGACATCGACCGCGACCACCTGACCGATTACACGGTCGCCTTGATCCTGAGCACCACCGAACTGGCCGCCCCCCTCCACCACCGCCTCCGCTAGCCGCCCGTGCCGGACGGATCGGAGCAGGTCGGACTCCTCCTTCAGGTTCCCGGCCCCGGAGCCGAGGACCAGCCGCACGCCGCGCGGCCGGCCGAGCGTCCCGCAGCGCTCGGCGATCTCCAACTCCGGCGCTGCGGCTGAGCTTCGCGCGGCGGTTCCCGGCGGCCGTCCGGATCCCGTCCTGCGGGACGGTTCAGCCTTCGGCCGGGGGTCTCAGTTCGGCCAGGCGGGTCTCCAGGAAGCGGCGCTCGGGGGCGGTCCGGGTGAGCTCCAGTGCGCGTTGGTAGGCGCGTTCGGCTTCGGCCGTGCGGCCGGCGCGGCGGAGCAGGTCGGCGCGGGTGGAGTGGAAGTAGCGGTACTGGCCCAGGTCCAGGCGGTCGAGGATCGCGAGGGCGGCTTCGGGGCCTTCGAGTTCGGCTATCGCGACGGCCCGGTTCATCTCGACGACCGGGGAGCCGGTCCGGCGGGCCAGGACGTCGTAGAGCGCGGCGATCTGCCGCCAGTCGCGGGGCTGCCGCAGGTGCAGGTCGGCGATGGCCGCCTGGATCGCATAGGGGCCGGCGGTGCCGCGGGCCAAGGCGCGCTGGAGGACGCGCCGGCCCTCGTCGATCTGGCCCGCGTCCCAGAGGGATCTGTCCTGGTCGTCCAGGAGGACGAGGCGGCCGTCGCGGAAGCGGGCGGCGCGGCGGGCGTCGTGCAGGAGCATCAGCGCGAGGAGCGCGAGTACCTCCCCCTCGTCCGGCATGAGGTCGGTCAGGGCCCTCGCCAGGTGGATCGCCTCGGCGGCCAGGTCGACGCGGCCGCCGCCCCAGCCCTCGTTGAAGATCAGGTACACGACCGCGAGGACGGCCGCGAGGCGGTCCGGGAGCTGATGGTCGGGCGGCACGGCGAACGGGATGCCCGCGTCGCGGATCTTGCGTTTGGCCCGGGTCAGCCGCTTGCTCATCGTGTCGGACGGGACGAGGAACGCGAGCGCGATCTCCTCGGTCGACAGGCCGCCGAGCGTGCGCAGGGTGAGCGCCACCTGCGCCTCCAGCGCGAGGGACGGGTGGCAGCAGGTGAAGATCAGCTCCAGCCGCTCGTCCCGGAAGGCGGGCGGGTCGTGCATGGTCGCCTCCGGTGCGGTCTCCAGGCCGCGCGCCAGCAGCCGGGTCTTCTCCGCGAGCAGCCGCCGCCTGCGGAGCTGGTCGACGGCCCGGTTGCGCGCGGTCACCACCAGCCAGGCGTTCGGGTTCGCCGGCTCGCCGTCGCGCGGCCAGCGCTCGGCGGCGATCGCGAACGCCTCCGCGGCGGCCTCCTCGGCCAGCTCGATGTCGCCGAGGATGCCGACGAGGGTCGCCAGGACGCGCGCCCAGTGCTCGCGGAAGACGGCGTCAAGCGCCACGCGGGTACCCCTCGCGGAGCGGGCGGACCTCGATCGCGCCGCCCTCCCGCGTCTCCTGCAGCTCGGCCGCGACGGCGAGCGCGCCGTCCAGGTCGTCCGCCTCGATCATGACGAGCCCCGCGAGGAACTCCTTGCTGTCGACGAACGGGCCGTCGGTCAGCAGCATCCCGGCCTCACCCGCCCGGACGGTCGTGGCCGAGCCGGCGGCGTGCAGGCGGGCCCAGCCGGTCACGTACGGGCGGGCGAGGACCGCGGCGACGGCCTCGTCCATCGGGCGGTCGGGCGGGGCGTCCGGGTCCCCGCCGTAGATCAGCAGTGCGTACTGCATCACCCCTCCTGCCGGTCGCGGGTCGGTGCCTTCCGAGTATTGGACGAACGGGCGCGCCGCGAACGGACATGCCCGCGGGCGTCCGTCCGGCGCCCGGTCGTTCGTCATCACTCCGAGCCGTCCAAGACTGGAGAAGAACGATGACATCGACCGCGCCACGGCCGGGGTGGGTTCTGGTCCTCACCTCGACCGCGTATTTCATGGTGGTCCTCGACTCGAGCGTGGTGCTCACCGCGTTGCCGCGGATGCGGCTCGACCTGCACGCGGACCTGGCGTCCCTGCAGTGGACGGTCAACGCGTACGGCATCGCGTTCGCCGCCGGGATCATCACCGCCGCCGCGCTGGGCGACCGGTTCGGGCGCCTCGGGTCACCGGACGCCGTCACCGCCGGTTTCCGCGCCGCGCTGTGGTCCGCGGTCGTGTTCGCCGCGCTCGCCGCGGCGTGCTCGACGGCCATCGCCTCCCGGGTCCCGGCCGGCGCCGCCGAGGCGCGGCCGGCCGACACCCTCACGAACGCCTGACCGGGGCCGACACCGTGGATACTGCCGGGCATGGAGTTCTTCTGCTACCACCGCGACCGGCCCGGTTCACTGGCGCTGCGCCTCGAACTCGCCGAGGCGCACTGGTCGTACATGGACCGGTTCGCGAAAGAGCTGATCGCGCGGGGGCCGACGTTCGCGGACGACGGCGAGACGCCCACCGGCAGCGTGCACATCGTCGACCTGCCCGACCCCGCCGCCGCCCGCGCGTTCGCCTTCGACGAGCCCAACTACCAGGCCGGCGTGTACCGGGACGTCCTGCTGCGCCGCTGGCGCAACCTGCTCGGCCGGACGATGTGGGACTTCCCGGGCGACCCCGGCGACCGGTTCCTGGTGCTCGGGCTCGGGTCGGCGCCGGCCGCCGACCTCGACGTGCCGTCCGGCCGGGACGACCTGATCGCCTACGGGCCGCTGCTCTCCGACGACGGCGCCGCCTGGCTGGGGACGGCCGCGCTCGTCCAGGCGCCCGGCCCGGACGCGGCGCGCGCCGTCCTCACCCGGGAGCACTACGCCGCCGTCGAGGTCCACCGCTGGCAGTTCGGCGGCCGCCGCTGACCGCGCTCGTCAGGGCGTGTGGACGGGGATGCGGCGGCTCGCGCGGCGGGGGCGCGCCTCGTCCGCTCCCCCCGGGAGGCCGGCCGGGGCGATGCGCACCTCGATGCGGCCGCCCTCGATCCGCGTCTCGTAGCAGGGCTGCGGCGAGCTGGCCGGGCCGCGCTCGATGCCGCCGTCGGAGAACCGGAAGGTGCTGCCGTGCCACGGGCAGGTGACGCAGCCGTGCTCGAACGTCCCGTCGCCGAGGGGGCCGCCCATGTGGCTGCAGGTCGCGGCGATGCCGTACACCTTGCCGTCCATCTTGTGGAGCAGGACCCGGACGCCGCCCGCGTCGACCGTGCGGTGGTCGCCCTCGGCCAGCGAGTCCTCCGTGATCGTCGGCGTCCACTCCTCCGGGCCCTCCTGCCAGGCGGTCCGGTTGACGTTGACGCCCTTGACGAACGCCAGGTGCCCGCCGAGATAGGCGCTCACCGTCAGCATCCCGAACCCGGCGAACCCCAGCGCCTTGCCCATCCCGCGGTTGCCGCGGGCCCGGGACACGAGCGACGCCACGTACAGGGACAGCGCCGTGGTGTTGGCGGCGGCGTGGACGAACCCGACCCGCCTGTCCCCGCCGATGGTGTCGGACCAGTCGTTCAGGCCGGTCAGCGCGGTGGGCACGGCGGAGATCACTCCGGTCGCCACCAGGATGTCGGACGCCATCTCGGTGTCGCGTCCGCCGGCGGCGTCCAGCAGCGCGGACATGCACCACGCGCCGACCGTCACGTCCGTGAGCGGAGGGTGCGCCGGATGCCCGGCATATGTTCCGCTGAGCAGGTTGCGAATGATGCGGGGCTTCACTGCCCACTGGGTCGCCTTGCTCACCGGTTTGGCGACCCTGTCGAGCGCCTCCGCCCGCTCCAGCCGACGCACCATCCTCTGCGGCATGCTCATCCCGGCCTCCCCCAGGGGCACGACATCACTGGTCGGCAGCACCCCTACCCCCCACCGCCCCCCAAAACCTGCCCCGAGCGGAGCACCGTTGAGCAGCGGGCACGGCCGCTCGACCGGGCCGCAGCCACCGAGTACACGTCCTGGTTCAAGGCCCCGGCCGACCCGGCGCGGATCCAGATCGTGTCGCTGCCGGCCCGCCGCATCGTCGAGTCGTGGACGTCGGGCAGTCGACCGTCTCGGCGCACCCGAAGGTGCCGGCCGATACACGCGGCACGGCCTTTTCTGCCGGATCAACGACGAGGGCGCGGTCTTCGCCGCCGACGCCATCATGGGCCGCCCGGCCCCTCAGTTGGCGAGGGCGAGGCCCAGTGAGGAGGCGGCCAGGGCGAGATAGGCGCCGGGGAAGGCGATGTTGTAGAAGACGCGCGCCCGCACATGAGCGGCGACCGCGCAGATGAAGAAGGCCACGAGGCCGGCCGCCGCCGCAATGCCGATGGCGTCCAGGCCCAGCAGGCCGAGGACGAGACCGGCCGCGCCGGCGCCCTTTAACGCGGCCAGCAGCGGCAGCGCCTCGCGCGGTACGCCCACCTCGGCCGAGTTGGCCACGACGAACCGCGCCTTGGCGAGGTCGGCGGCGACGATCGCGGCATTGATCGCGACCGTGACGAGGGTGACGGCGACGTAGGTGCTGAACACGGGTCAGTCCTCGATGTGCAGCAGCGCCAGCCGCAGGGGGTCGGCGACGACGTCGTAGCGGACGATGAGGCCGTCGGCGATGTGGAAGACCAGGGCGGCCTGCGGGCCCGTCCCCACGGCGATGCCGGGCCGCCCGTCGATGAGGGCCAGGCGCGCCCGCTGGGCACTGGCCTGCATCATGCGGGTCTCCTCGACCACGGCCTTCCTCCCGCGCACCCGCTGCGGGGCGCCCGGCCGGAGGACCTGCGGGTCGGCCGTCCTCGTCACATCCGGGTGGAGGACCTCGACGAGGCCGTCGATATCGCCCTGCCGCGCCGCCTTCATGAAGGCGCTGACCACCCGGTGCGCCTCGGTGGACTCCACGTCCGGCCACGCGGTCCGCCGCACCCGCCCCCGGGCGCGGCTGGCGAGCTTCTTCGCCGACTCCGTGGTCGTCCCCAGGATGTGGGCGATCTCCTCGAAGGGCGCACCGAACACGTCGTGCAGGATGAGCGCGACCCGCTGCGGAGGCGTCAGCTCCTCGACCACCACGGTGAAGGCCGCGGTCAGCTCGCCGGCGAGAAGCACGACCTCCTCCGGGTCCTCCCCGGCGCCCGGCTCCGGCAGTTCCTCGGGACGCCGGGGCTGCTCACGGGAGCGCCGCAGCAGATCCAGGCACAGCCGCGTCACCACGGTGGTCAGCCACGCCTGCGGGTTGCGGATCTCGTCGACGTCGGCGCGGACGTACCTCGTCCACGCCTCCTGGACGACGTCCTGCGCGTCGGCGTCCGAACCGAGGATGCGGAACGCCACCGCCAGCAGATGCCGCCGCTCCCGATCGAAGACCGCGACCCGATCCATGCACTCCAACCTTCCGTTGTCACCTACCCACCAGACGCACCGGACGCGCGAAAGGTGACCCGGCCAGCCCGGATCACGCCCACGGACGCGTCCAGGCGGGCCCCTTCGCCAGGCCCGGAGGAGCGGTCACCGGGTGCGACTCGCCGCGGAAGGCGGTCTTCTCGTCATGTAGATGACGACGTACGCGAGTCTCGCCAGACCGCCTCGCCCGCCTCAACGGCCTGGCCGCCCCGCTACGAGCCGTCCGGCGCGCTCGTGTCCGCCCGCGAACGCTTCCCGTCCCTCGCGCCGCGGGCCGAGAGGGTTCATGCTCGGCACACCGGCCGACGAGACCGACCGGCACGCCGCACTGCTCCACGGGGTCGCCCCGCTACCGTGACCGGAGGTCAGTCAGTGCCGCCTTGCCCATGCTCCCGGTCGATGCGCGCAAGCGTCGCGGTGAGATCGTCCCCCGTGGCCTCGGTGTACATGGCCACGACGGCGCTAGGGATACGCCCTCTCGTGTTCACGCTGATCCCCTGCTCCTCCGCCCATGCGCGCAGCCTTCTCGCATACTCGGCATAGGCGATCCGGCGCGCATAGGAGTGATCGGTCTCCGACTCGTCTCGCTCGTAGATGTCGGACATGGTGATCACTCTGCACGTTGAAGGCGGACGACGTACAGCGGAGAAAGAGGCTTGTGAGCGAGCATCCGGCGGTGGGCAGCGTGCGAAGCCCCGTTTCGCGGACGCCCGACCAAGCACCACTGGCATAGCATCGGATGCCGCAGCGATGTGAGGTGTTCATGGCGGTCAAGCAGCCAAGTGCTCGACGCCTCGCCCTCGTCGGGCTGGGTGCGTTCCTGCCCGTGGCCGTGATCGCCAAGATGGCGCTCGATGGCGATACCAAGTCCTACGTCCTGCAACTCGGCGCGTTCTTCCTCGGCGCGGGCGGGATGATGCTGATGTTCCACCGGTGGCGGCAGCATAGAGATACGCGTGCGAGGGCGTTGCTCTTGGCGGCGTTCGCGGTATGGACGCTGTCAGTCGGCGTTGCCTCAGTCACCGACTCGGGGGCGAGCCTCGGCGGCCCCGGCTCCTGGCTGGCGGGCTTCGCCCTTATGATCGGCTTCGGGGGCGGCGTGATCACTCTGTGGACCATGTACCGCGACCGGCCGAAGAGCGACGACCTCGCCCCGCAGGTGGACCAATGACACTGACCTTGCCGCGCCTACTCCCGAGCCCGCCCGACAAGCCCATCCCGCCACCGGACACCACCGATCTGCTGCGCACCTTCGCCCGTGACCTCGCCACCGGTCACCAGACCTGGACGCGGGAGACCGCACAGTTCTTCCGGGACCTGTTCGATCAGCTCGCCGCCACCTGGGACACGGGCCAGGCCACCGGACGCGATGACCCGGTACGTGACGCGCTGGCCCGCGGCGGCCCCTTCCCCGACCAGTCCGCGGCGCCGTGCCTGGAACTCGGCTCGGGCACCGGTGCCTACACGCCTCTGCTGACCGATGCCTTCGGCCGAGTGGTGAGCCTGGACATCTCCGCCAACATGCTGCGGCAGGCGGCCGGACGCTCCCCGTCCCGCATCCAGGCCGATGCCGCCGCCCTGCCCTTCCCCACTGGCTCGATCGCGGTCGTGGTCGCCATCGACATGCTGCTGTTCCCGGCCGAGATCAGTCGTGTTCTGGCCCCCGGCGGTGTGCTGCTCTGGATCAACCAACTCGGCACTGATGGCCCCCTGTACCTGCCTGCTGCGGACGTCGCCGACGCCCTGCCCGGGCAATGGGACGCGGTAGAAGCCGAGGCCGGCTGGGGGACCTGGGCCACCCTCCGCCCGACGGGCTGACCGCCGTGCAGCACGGGGGACGGTGCGGCACCGTGAGTTCCTATGCCGCGCGGTCATCAGTCGACGCCGGGCTGGAGGCTGGCAGGACGGTTCAGGTTGCCCTGCCGGCTCAGGCTCCGACCCTCTGGGCGTGCCTGCCTGCTCATGATGCGGGTTCCGCCAGCGCCGAACCAGTGCAGCCGCCCAGCGGCCTCGTAGGAGGCGCTGACAAGAATGAGGCCCGGGCCGGGGGTGGTGCCCTCGCCCCGGGCCCTTGCGCTGCGAGCGGGTGACCGCAAGTGACCGTGAATGCCCCTTGATCACCCTGCTTAATGACCCGCTAATGGCCCGCCGCCGTAGCCACCGACCTGCACCCCCTCGGCTGAACGAATGACTATGACGCCCGAGTCATCCGAGGGCAAGCGGACCCTGAGCGCTGGGCCGACCACGGCCCGAGCAGCGGAAGCCGCGCGGCAGCGATCACCCTCAACCACGCAACCCACCCCAGCCGCGCTGGGGCGACCGTAGGGCCGTCCCCATAGAGCGATTCACTACGAGTCTCACGAACAAGATTCACGAACGTCCAGATCCGTCCTCTGGCCTGCATAGGGAGCCTCATACGCGCCTCTGGGTTCCACCCGCGTCCAGGGCAGTCCAGGGCCGTTGTTAGCAACCGAGTTAGCACTCCCCCGTCCACCTCCACCAGGATCCGGAGTGCTCGTTCGCGCGAACGGTGCGCAAGGTGTGACAGACAGATTCGCGCGAATGAGTGCTCCGGCTCGCGGGGGGCCTGGGGGCTGCGAAGCCCCCGTTTCGGGCACGTTCAAGCCAGACTCGACGGTTCCCAACTGCGGGCTGGAGGGGGTAGCCGGCGCCGTGGGCGGAATTCAGCCTGGAGGCCCCTGCCCGGCCCTTGGTCAAACAGGACCGCCCTCAACTCCCTCAACCTCGGTCCTCGGGAGCCGCGCAGTCACGATAAAGACTTCTTCGGGGTCGCTGAAGAAATCACTCACGACCTCATGCCCCTCTCGTTCCTCAACCGAAGCACGGACGGCGGTGTAGAACACGAAATCGTCGGCCACCTCGCTAAAGACATCAGCCCGAATCACGAGGATTGAGCCACTCTTTAGTGTCACATCCCAGCGACTGGGCGGGTTGAAGATGAACTCCACGTCGCGGACCCTATCGGGCTGTGCAAGCTCGCCACCGCCCCGGGCAGTGGGCTTCTTACGTGCCCTGTGAACTGGGGCGGCCTCGGCCGGGCTGCGCGCCGGGACCGGACGGGACAGGCCGCATGCCCGGCGCGCAGAGCCGGGCATGCGGCCGCCCGGCGGCCCGCGTCAGCGGGGCGCCCTTGAAGACGTAAAGAAAGTTCTCATCCGAGGGCGGGATCATCTCGGCGAAGCGCGCCTGCACCTCGGGGCTACATGCCGCAAGCACGGTGTCCAGCCCCTGCTGGTTGATGGGGCGGGGAGTGACGTTTCCCTTCTCCCATCTGACAATCATGCGTTCGCTGACGCCGAGTTCCGCGGCGAACTCCACTTGGCTTACGCGCTTGGCTTCCCGTAGGGCGCGGGCTTCCTTGCCGGTCCAGCGCGAGACTGTGGGGGGCATGTGAGCCTCTCCGTAGCGGGGCGGTGCTCAGACGGCTTCGGCCGGGATCTCTTCGTACTCCTTGCGAAGAGTCGCCAAGATCGGATGCGACGCGTGGCCATGGCCGTTACGGCCGTGTGGCACGGGGGCGGTCGCGAGCCAAGGGCTTACCGGCTGCTTCGGGCCGTCCTCATGAAGGCGGCGGTGGAAGACAAGCTTCTTCCCCGCAACCCTTGCCAGGTACGCGAGGCCGACTCTGAGCACGCGAAGGAGCGGCCCACGCTCACGCTCGCGCACGTCTTCGAGCTGGCTGAGGGGTCGGCGTGCGACCGGTCGGCAACATCCGCAGACTCGACACCGGCGGCCGGGAGGCTGGTGGGCCAGTTGCACGCACGGCAGGCTCGTAGGGGTGCTGACAAGAATGAGGCCCGGGTCGGGGGTGGTGCCCTCGACCTGGGCCTTTGCGCTGCGAGCGGGTGACGGGAATCGAACCCGCGTTATCAGCTTGGGAAGCTGAAGTTCTACCATTGAACTACACCCGCGTGGGGCCTCTGGGAGGCCGCCATGCTGTGGATACTGTACCGGATCACCGGGTGGGGTGCCGCCTGAGATAGCTTTTCAGCGTGCTGCTCTCCGATCGCGACATCAGGGCCGAGCTCGAGACCGGGCGGGTGAAGATCGACCCGTACGAGCCGGGGATGGTCCAGCCCTCCAGTGTGGACGTCAGGCTGGACCGGTACTTCCGGGTGTTCGAGAACCACAAGTACCCGCACATCGATCCGGCTGTGGAGCAGCCTGACCTGACGCGGCTGGTGGAGGTCGAGCCCGACGAGGCGTTCGTGCTGCACCCCGGGGAGTTCGTGCTCGCGTCGACGTACGAGGTGTTCGGGCTGCCGGAGGATCTTGCGGCGCGGCTGGAGGGGAAGAGTTCGCTGGGGCGGCTCGGGCTGCTCACCCATTCGACGGCCGGGTGGATCGATCCGGGGTTCAGCGGGCACGTGACGTTGGAGCTGTCGAACGTGGCGACGCTGCCGATCAAGCTGTGGCCGGGGATGAAGATCGGGCAGATGTGCCTGTTCAGGACCAGCTCGCCGGCGGAGTACCCGTACGGGTCGCAGCGATACGGGTCGCGGTACCAGGACCAGCGGGGGCCCACGCCGTCGCGGTCGTACCTGAACTTCCACCGGACGAAGGTGTAGCCGGTTTGTGACCCGAATGTGACGCAAGTCCCCGAAAGATGAAACATGTTCTCCGGCCGGGTAGTTTCGGGTGACGCACGTGTACAGCGTCCGGTTTACGGTCTCTTCGACTGAGACCCCGGCGCTCAGGGCGACCCGTTTCCGCGCGTCGACGTGGAAACCCGGAAGGAGATCGTGTCAGTACTCCGCGCGGAAAGCGTCACCAAGCTCTTCGGCCGTAAGGCGGCAGAGGCACAACGGAAACTCGACGCGGGCGCCGATCTGAAGGCGATCCGCGACCTCGGGGTCACACCGGCGGTGGTGGACGCCTCGTTCGAAGTCCGGCAGGGCGAGATCTTCGTGGTCATGGGCCTGTCGGGGTCGGGGAAGTCGACCCTCATCCGGATGCTGAACGGGCTGCTCGGGGTCACGTCGGGAAGCGTCGAGATAGACGGCCAGGACATCGCGAAGATGTCGCCGAAGGCGCTGCGGGCGCTTCGGCAGAACAAGGTCAGCATGGTCTTCCAGCACTTCGCGTTGTTCCCTCACCGGACGGTTCTGGCGAACGCCGCGTATGGGCTAGAGGTCCGCGGTGTCGCCAAGGAAGAACGAGAGAAGAAGGCCCGGGAGTTCCTGGCTCTGGTGGGTCTCGAAGGCTGGGAGGACAGGCTTCCCGGGCAGCTGTCCGGCGGCATGCAGCAGCGGGTCGGGCTCGCGCGGGCGCTGGCGTCGGGCACCGACATCATCCTGATGGACGAGGCGTTCAGCGCCCTGGACCCGCTGATCCGGCGGGAGGTCCAGGACCTGCTGCTCGATCTGCAGGGCCGCTTCGGGAAGACCATCGTCTTCATCACGCACGACCTGAACGAGGCCATGCGCATCGGCGACCGCATCGCGGTGATGCGCGAGGGCCGGATCGTGCAGATCGGCACGGCCGAGGAGATCCTCACCGACCCGGCCAACGACTACGTCGCCCAGTTCGTGGCGGATGTGGACCGTACCAGAGTGCTGACGGCCTCGTCCGTCATGGAGAAGCCGCTGGTCACGGTGCTGGCGTCCACGGGCCCGCGGACGGCGCTGCGGACGATGCGCGAGCACCAGACGTCGGCCGCGTTCGTGGTGGGACGCGACCGCAAGCTGGTCGGCCGCGTGCGGGCGACGGTGATCGCCGACGCGGTGCAGGAGAACGTCCAGAAGCTCGACGGGCTGATCGACCCCGAGGACCCGGTGCCGGTGGCGCCGGACACGCCGGTCGCCGACCTGTTCGGCCGCTGCGCCGAGAGCGACCTGCCGGTGCCCGTCGCGGACGACGACGGGACGCTGCTCGGCGTCATCCCGCGGGTGACGCTGCTGGCGGCGCTCGGCGCGATCAACGCGCACGTGGAGGACGTCGTCGAGGAACCGGAACTCGCGCTGGCGAAGGAGGGCGGCGACGGTGATTGACGCGATCGAGCTGCCCCGGGTGCCGGTCGGCGACTGGTTCGACAGCCTGGTGAGCTGGTGCACCGACAACCTGTCGTGGCTGTTCGACGGGATCGGGTCGGCGATCGAGACGTCCGTCGACGCGCTGACGGACGTCCTGACGGTCCTGCCGCCGCTGGCGCTGACCGGGGTACTGGCGGTCATCGCGCTCGTGATCAGCGGCTGGAGGCTGGGCGTGTTCACCATCGCCGGCTTCGCGCTGATCGACAGCATGGAGCTGTGGGACGCGTCCATGGACTCGCTGGCCCTGGTGCTGGTGTCGGCGCTGGTTTCGACCGTCCTGTCGATCCCGATCGGGATCGCGGCGGCGCGCAGCGACATGGTGAGCCGCGTCGTCCGGCCGGTCCTGGACTTCATGCAGACGATGCCGGCGTTCGTCTACCTGATCCCGGCGATCTTCTTCTTCAGCATCGGCTCCGTGCCGGGCGTGGTCGCGACGGTGATCTTCGCGATGCCGCCGGGGGTGCGGCTGACCGAGCTCGGCATCCGCGGCGTGGACCCGGAGATGGTGGAGGCGGGCGAGGCGTTCGGCACGCCGCCGAACCGTATCTTGACCCGGATTCAGATCCCGCTTGCCATGCCGTCCATCATGGCGGGTATCAACCAGCTGATCATGCTGTCGCTGTCGATGGTCGTCATCGCGGGCATGGTCGGCGCCGGCGGTCTCGGCGGCGTGGTGCTGGAGGGCATCAACCGGGTGGACGTCGCGAAGGGCTTCGAGGGCGGCATCGCCGTCGTCATCCTGGCCATCTACCTGGACCGCCTCACCGGCGCCCTGGGCGGAGGCCCCAGCATGCTCCGCGCGCTTTTCGCGCGCGGCAAGGCCACCCGCGGAGCGGCCCCCCGCGACGTGGCCACCCCGTCGGCCGACCTGGTCGGCTGATCCCACCGGCGGCGTAATGCCCCCGCTCCCCCTACCTCTCACGATGCAAGCCGACGAAAGGACGGGCATGCGTTTCAAATTCAAGGGTCTTACGGTCGCGGCGTTGGCGCTGACGCTCGGTATGAGCGCCGCCGGCTGCGGCGACTCCGACTCGGGTGGGGGTGAGAACGACAAGAGCATCACCATCGGCATGGTCTCGGGCTGGGCCGAGGGCGAGGCTGCGACGCAGCTGTGGAAGCGGCTGCTGACCGACAAGGGCTACAAGGTCGAGGTGAAGACCCTCGACACCGGCCCGCTCTACGCCGGCATGTCGAAGGGCGACGTCGACCTCTTCCTGGACTCGTGGCTGCCCGGCACCCACGAGGACTACTGGAAGCAGTACGGCGACAAGCTGGAGAAGGTCGGCGCCTGGTACGACTCGGCGCCGCTGACGATCGCCGTCCCGGACTACTCGCCGCTGCAGTCCCTTGAGGACCTCAAGGGCAAGGGCGACCAGTACGGCGGCAAGATCGTCGGCATCGAGAAGAGCTCCGGCCTGTACCGGGTGTCGCAGGAGAAGATGCTCCCCGCGTACGGCCTGCAGGACGAGTACAAGGTGACGACGTCCTCCACGGCGGCGATGCTGACCGAGCTGAAGAAGGCCATCGACGCGAAGAAGGACATCGTCGTCACCCTGTGGCGTCCGCACTGGGCGTACGCGAAGTTCCCGATCCGCGACCTGAAGGACCCGAAGGGCGCGATGGGCAAGCCGGACGCGATCTACACCGTCGCCCGCAAGGACTTCGCCAAGGACCAGCCCGATGTCGCGGGCTGGCTGAAGAAGTTCAAGATGGACGACGCGAAGCTGGGGACCCTCGAGGACCTCATGGAGAACAAGTACAAGGGCAACCCCGACCAGGCCGTCGACGAGTGGCTCAAGCAGAACCAGAGCTACGCGACGTCCCTGACGGGCTGACCGTCCGGAAGTCTCCACCAGCGGAGGAAGGGCCGCCCGGTGATCCCGGGCGGCCCTTCGCCGTCCGTCAGCGGGCGAGGCCCACGATGAACAGGACGGCGGCGAGCCCGGCCCCGGTGGCGCAGAGCGTCATGATCCGCGGGTGGACGCTGTGCGCCTCCGGCAGGATCTCCGCGGCGGCGAGATACAGCAGGACGCCGGCGAACGTCCCCAGGTAGGGGCCGAGGACGGCGTCGGGGACGGTCGCCAGGGTGCCGAGCGCGGCCCCGGCGACGGGCGCGGCGGCGTCCGCGAGCAGCAGCAGCACGGCGGGCCGGTGGTCGGCGCGGTGCAGCGAGGCCGCGGTGAAGGTGTTGAAGCCGTCCGCGAAGTCGTGCGTGACCACGGCCAGCGCGACGAGGAACCCGACTTCGGCGCCGGACTGGAAGCCGAGGCCGATGCTGATGCCGTCCACCAGGCTGTGCAGGACGAGCGCGGACGCGGCGAGCAGCCCGCCCGCCCCGGCCCCGACCCGGTGCGCGTGGACGTGCGGCGCGTACTCGTCCTCGTGCGCGCGGTGGATCGCCACGGCCTGCTCGACGACGTGCAGCAGCACGAACCCGGCCGCGAAGCCGATCATCGGCGCTGGCACGCCGAGCGGGCGGTGCCGGGTCATCTCCAGCGACTCGGGGATGAGGTCGAAGGCGACGACGCCGAGCATCAGCCCGCCGGCCAGCCCGAGGACGAGGTGCCGCCGGTCCCGGACCCGCATCGCCGCGAGACCTCCGGCGAGCGTCATCACGAACGCGAGGACGGACACGAGCACGGCCATCCCCGTGTCCTACCAGGAACACCGCCGGCAGAACATCACGGCGCGGGAAGGCCGCCCGCCCGGCGGGCGCACGCGGCCCCGAGGCCGCCGGGCGGGCGGCCGGTCATTTCAACCCGTCGACGTCGACCACGGTGCCGGCGGGCGGCCGCCGGATGTCGGCCGGCGACTCGGACGGGAGGTACTCGATGCGGTTGCCGGGGCCGCCGTCCACCGTCAGGACGTACGGCGCCCCCCGCGTCGCCACCTGCATCTCGTCGCCGGTCGCCGCGACCAGGCTGATGGTCGGCGTGCCGCCGACCATCCCGGCCTTGCCCTTCTTCCAGGGCTTCCCGGCCTTAACGGCCTCGTCGAAGATGGCCGTGCTGTCGGTGAAGAACGACAGCTCCTTGAAGCCGGCGGACTTGACGGTCGTCTTCATCTGCTTGCCGGCGAGCAGCTGCACCGCGCTCTTGCCGCCGACCGTCTTCAGGAACGCCTTGTTGCCCTTCAGGTAGACGTCCTTGCCGACCCTGATGATCTCGACGCGCTGGGCGCCGTTCCGGAACCAGCCGGACGCCTTCGTCCTGCCCGCGTAGCGGAAGTCGAACGCGTACTTCTCGCCGTCCTCCTCGCTGGTGCCGCGCACCCGCAGCGCGCGCGCCGAGGCGGTCGCCTTGCGGGCGCGGGCGAGGATGGCGGCGCCGTCGAGCTTCTCCACGCCGTTGGACGCGGGCGCCGCCGACGCGGCGGAGGACGCCGCGGGCGCGGAGCCCGTCTTCGACGTCGTCGCGGCGTCCTCCGCCGGCCCGCAGGCCGCGGCGGTCGCGAGCGCGAGAACGAGTGCGGCGGGCGCGTGACCGCGCCGCAGCCGGTGATCTGGCATCTGAGGACCCCTTCATGTACTTCACGGACATCACCCCCGATGTCCGGAAAGATCCTGTTGCCGATCAGTGCGGGACCAATGTCGTTATGCTGCGGTCACTGCGGCCCCGCTGCCGAACGACTGCGGCAGCGCGCCGGAGCAGGGGTACTGGGAGGTGGTCGCGCTGCCGGGGAAGGCACCAGCGGTGCGCTTCGAGATCCTGGGCCGGCCCGCCGCCTGGCGGGACGGACGGGAGCTCGACCTCGGGCCGGGCAAGCAGCGGGCCGTTCTCGCCGTGCTGCTGCTGTCGCCCGGTCAGCCGGTGCCGACCGCCTCCATCGTCGAGGCGGTGTGGGGGGACGAGCCGCCGGACAACGGCGCGAACGTCGTCCAGAAGTACGTGGCCGGGCTGCGGCGCGTCCTGGAGCCGGACCGTTCCCCGCGCTCTCCGGGACGGCTGCTGACCCTGACCGGTGGCGGGTACGCGCTGCACGTCCCGCCGGAGTGCCTCGACACCGAGGTCTTCGAGGAACGGGTGAAGGCGGCGCGGGCCGTGCACGCCGAGGGCGACCCGAGGCAGGCCGAGGCGATGCTGCGCGAGGCGCTCGCCATGTGGCGGGGTCCGGCGCTGGCGGGGCTCAGCGGCGCGTTCTTCGACGCGGCGCGCGGCCGCCTGGAGGAGATGCGCGCGGGGGCGCTCGAAGCGTGCGCCGAGGCCGCCCTGGACGCCGGCGAGCACGCGCGGCTGGTGCCCGAGCTGCTGCGGCTGGTCGCCGAGTTCCCGCTCCGGGAGGGCTTCCGGTACCTGCTGATGCTGGCCCTCTACCGGTGCGGCCGCCAGGCCGAGGCCCTCGCCGCCTACCGGGACGCGCGCGACTTCTTCGCGGACGAGTTCGGCGTCGAGCCCGGCGAGCGGCTGCGGAACCTGCACCTCGGCATCCTGCGCTCCGACCCGTCGCTGGCGTCGCCGCCCGAACCGGAACCGGCACCCGAACGGGAACCCGCGCCCGAACCGGAATCGGCGCCCGAACCGGCACCGGCACCGGACGAGGCGAAGGAACGTCCAGAACCGCCCGCCGCTCCCGGCTTCGCCCCGCCCGACTCGCCGCTCGCTCCCCACGCGCCGACCGGCCTGCTCCCCCCGCCCGCCGACGCCCTCTCCCCGCAGCCCATCGGCTTTCCGCAGCCCATCGGCTTTCCGCAGCCCGCCGATCCCATGGCGCACCACCACCTCGCCGGCGGGCCACCGGGGTGGGCGCCGCCGCCCCCCGGGCGGCGGATCGCATGGCCGCTGCGCGCGGTCCTGATCGCGCTCCCGCTGTTCAGCCTGGGCGTGGCGACGTGGGCGCTGATCACCTACTACGCGGCGCGCGGCCGGAGGCGGCTGCTCGGCCTGATGGCCGCCGGCTACCTGGCGCTCACGGTCGTCTTCCTCGTCGGCGCCGTCAACAGCGACCCGGACGGGACCGGCCCCTGGGAAGGCCCGATCACCGTCGCGCTGCTGGCCACGACGGTCGGCGGCGCCGTGCACCTCGCGATCCTCACCGCCGACCCGCTGCCCGCCGCGCCGCAGAGCGGCACGCCCGTCCCGAACGTCCAGATGATCGAGCGGAGGGTCCGCCGGGAGCAGGCCCGTGCGCTGGTGCGGCACCACCCGTCGATCGCCCGCCGGCTCGGAATCGGACGTCCCGACATACCGGGCGAGTTCGACGACGGCGGCCTCGTCGACGTGAACTCGGCGCCCGAGCACGTCCTCGCCTCGCTGCCGGGCATGGACGCCTACCACGCGAGGCTGATCGTCGTGGCCAGGGCGACGCACGGACCGGTCGCCTCGGTCGGCGAGCTCATCACCCGCGGGGTCCTGCCGTACCAGGCGGCCTACGCCCTCGGCGACGTCCTGACGGCCATCCCCCCGGCCGGGGAGGCGGGACTCGACCTGCGGAAGCCTCCCGTAGAGCCCGCCCCCGGCCCTCCGGTGGAGCCCGCCCCCGGCCCGTAGACCCGCAGGGGCGGGCGCGATGCAGACGCGGAAGGACCCCGAGCCCTGGGGGCGCGGGGTCCTTCCTCTTCTCTTCGCTATTCGGCGGCCACGGTCTCCTTCTCGGGGGCGCGTCCCTCGCCGCCGCCCTTGATGGAGCGGATCAGGAGCTGGGAGACGTCCACGACCTCCAGCGACTCCTTCGCCGCGCCCTCGTTCTTCTTCTCGTTGATGGCGTCGCCCAGCATCACCAGGCAGAACGGGCAGGCGGTGGAGACGGTGTCGGGATCGGTCTCCAGCGCCTCGTCCACCCGCTCGGTGTTGATGCGCTTGCCGATGCGCTCCTCCATCCACATCCGGGCGCCGCCGGCGCCGCAGCAGAAGCCGCGGTCCTTGTGCCGGTGCATCTCCCGCGTCTTCACGCCGGGGACGGTCGCCATGATGTCGCGCGGCTGCTTGTAGACCTTGTTGTGCCGGCCCAGGAAGCAGGGGTCGTGGTAGGTGATGTTCTCCTCGATCGGCGAGACCGGGGTGAGCTTGCCCTCCTCGACCAGGTGCGCGAGCAGCTGCGTGTGGTGGACGACCTCGTAGTTCCCGCCGATCTGCGGGTACTCGTTGGCCAGGGTGTTGAAGCAGTGCGGGCAGGTCGCGACGATCTTCTTGACGCCCGCGTCGTTCAGCGTCTCGACGTTCTGCTGGCCGAGCATCTGGAAGAGGAACTCCATGCCGAGGCGGCGGGC
Organism: Actinomadura sp.; assembly: GCF_044508335.1. Taxonomy (NCBI): domain Bacteria; kingdom Bacillati; phylum Actinomycetota; class Actinomycetes; order Streptosporangiales; family Thermomonosporaceae; genus Actinomadura; species Actinomadura sp. Next base: position 38,702 of record NZ_JBIQHY010000011.1, on the reverse strand, counting down.
CGGGTCGCCGGTGCACGCCTCCATGGGGCCGAGGACGGCGAACTTGACGCCCGCGATGTGCAGCAGCTCCGCGACGGCCTTGGTGGTCTTCTTGGCCCGGTCCTCAAGGGCGCCGGCGCAGCCGACCCAGAACAGGTACTCGGTGTCCTCGGAGACCTTATCGTCGACGACCTCGACCTCGAAGTCCAGCTCCTCGATCCATTCGAGGCGCTTCATCTCGGACATGCCCCACGGGTTGCCCTTGTTCTCCAGGTTCTTCAGCATGACGCCGGCCTCGCTCGGGAACGAGGACTCGATCATGACCTGGAAGCGGCGCATGTCCAGGATGTGGTCGATGTGCTCGATGTCGACCGGGCACTGCTCGACGCACGCGCCGCAGTTGGTGCAGGACCACAGGACGTCCGGGTGGATGACGCCGTCCTCGCCGACGAGCTCCTTGTCGACCTGCATGGCGGCCTTCTGCTCGTCGGTGAAGGCGCCGCGGGCCTCCTCCGAGGCGAGGATGTACGGCGCCTTGGCGAGCGCGTGGTCGCGCAGCTCCAGGATGAGCATCTTCGGCGACAGCGGCTTGCCGGTGTTCCAGGCGGGGCACTGCGACTGGCAGCGGCCGCACTCGGTGCAGGTCGCCATGTCGAGGAAGCCCTTCCAGGTGAAGTCCTCGATCTTGCCGCGGCCGAAGACGTCCTCGTCGGGGTCGGCCTCCTCGAAGTCGAGCGGCTTGCCGCCCGACATCATCGGCTGCGCGGCGCCGAGGCCGTCCGGGCGGCGCTTGAACATGACGTTCAGCGGCGCCAGGAAGATGTGCAGGTGCTTGGAGTGGACGACGAACACCAGGAAGACGAGCGCGACGCCGATGTGCAGCAGCAGCCCGACCGACTCCAGGACCTCCAGGGTCGAGTCGCTGCCGATGCCGTCGAACAGGTTGCCGGTCAGGTGCGAGAAGTACGCGGCCCCGCCGTAGCCGAAGTTGTCGCGGGCGACCTCGACGCCGCGGAAGAAGAACATCGTCCAGATCACGTTGAAGATCATGAACAGCGTGATCCAGGCGCCGGACAGGTGCGAGCCCTTGAACCGCGACTTGCGGCCGATGCGCTTCGGCGAGTTCTTGATCCGGATGGCGGTGAAGACGACCAGGCCGGCGAGGCACGCCAGCGCGATGGTGTCCTGGACGAACCCGATCGGGCCCCACGTCTGCAGGCCGGGGATGTGCGCCTCAAGCCCGAAGAGCAGCTGGACGCCCGCTTCCAGGTACACGGTGGCCAGCAGGAAGAACGCCCACATGACCGCGAAGTGCGCGGCGCCGGCGACCGTCCACTTCAGCAGCTTGCGCTGCCCCAGGACCTCGACCGCCTGGCCCTCGACGGCCTTCGCCGGTTCCCGCTTGACCTGGAGCGTCCGCTCGGGGTCGGGCTGCCCGCTCATGGCGATCCGGTACAGGAACAGCACCCGCCGGCCGGCGAGCGCGAGAGCGACCGCCGTTCCGGCGAGCCCAATGACCAACGTGATCCAGAACACTGTTCCGTCCTCCTGGGGTACGGGCGATGGCAGTCAGCGTAGGGCTCGCGACAGACTGCTCGTCATCCGGGTCCCGAATACTACTCGGTAGTAGCTTACGCGTCACATGCCCTGGTCAGACCGCTCCCGCCCCTTTCCCGGCCCCTCTCCACGCCGACCGGACGCGTGCCGTCCGTCATACCTTAGAGATTTCGCGCACCGATGAGTATCGGCGGGTTCCCGAGTCCATACCCCCGGACGGGACGCGTCCAGCCCCGTCCCGCGGATCGGAACGGAGGAATCCGGATGAGCTCGACGCCCGACCTGGCTCCCGCGGCCCGGCGGATGGCCGCGCTGCTCGCGAACGTCCCCGACTACCGGCTCACCGCCCCCACCCCCTGCGCCGACACGTCCCTCGGCGCGCTCATCGACCACGTGAACGGCCTGGCGCTCGCCTTCACCTGGGCCGCGGAGAAGGACTTCCCCGAAGGCGGCTCGCCGCCGCCGTCCGCCGACGCGGCCGGCCTTCCCCCGGACTGGCGCGCCCGCATCCCCGAGCGGCTCGACGCCCTCGCCGCCGCGTGGCGCTCCCCGGACGCCTGGCAGGGCATGACGAAGGCGGGCGGCATCGACCTCCCCGGCCGGGAGGCCGGCCATGTCGCGCTGAACGAGCTGGTCGTGCACGGCTGGGACATCGCCCGCGCCGCCGGCCAGTCCTACGCCGCCGGCGACGACGAGATCGAGGCATGCCTGGCCTTCGTCGCCCCGGCCGTCGAGCAGAGCAACGGCGAGGGCGTCCCCGGCCTCTTCGGCCCCGCCGTCGACGTCCCCGCCGACGCCCCGGCCCTCGACCGGCTCATCGCCATGACCGGCCGCAGCCCGTCCTGGACCGCCTCGCAGACCTGACCGGCCGCACGCGGACCCGGCGCCCTCCGGCTTGACGAACCCATCAGCTAACCGCTAGCTATTGGCTAGCCGTTAGGGGTGGTGCATGCAGGACGCGTTGCTGGCGATGCTCGCGAAGGAACCGTCGCACGGGTACGGGCTGCGCATGCGGCTGCGGCGGGCTCTCGGGCCGCTCGGCGAGTCGATGAACGCGGGCCAGGTCTACGTCACGCTGGCCCGGCTGGAGAAGGCCGGGCTGGTCGTCTGCGAGCGGGCGGACGGGCTCCCCGACCGGCCGGACCGCAAGGTGTACGCGCTGACGCCGGCCGGGCAGCGGCGCGTGTCGGCCTGGCTGACCGAGGTGAACTGGCCGAAGCCGAACCTGGCGGAGTTCCATCTCAAGCTCGCCGCCGCGGCGGCGGCGCGGCTCGCCGACCCCGTGGAGCTGGTGGACGCGCAGCGCCGCGAGCTGCTGCGGCGCCTCGCGGAGGTGCAGCGCGCGGTGCTGGCCGAGCCGGACGGCTCCACCGCCGGCCTGCTGCTGGAAGGGGTCGCGCTGCGGCTGCAGGCGGACCTGCGCTGGCTGGACGCGTGCGAGCGCGTCTGGTCGAGGACGGGGGACGGCGCGTGAACGAGTCCGGCTGCGTGCTGCAGGTCCGCGGCCTGTGCAAGGAGCACGGCGAGGGGCAGGGCCTGGTCCGGGCGGTCGACGAGGTCGACCTGGACGTCCCGGCGGGGCAGACGCTGGCGGTGATGGGGCCGAGCGGCTGCGGCAAGTCGACCCTGCTGCACCTGATGGGCGGCCTGGAGCGCCCCACCCGCGGGGAGGTGCGGCTCGCGGGACGGCGCATCGACACCCTGAGCGAGCGGGCGCTGGCCCGGCTGCGACGCCGGTCGGTGGGCTTCGTCTTCCAGTCGTTCCACCTGGTGGAGGAGCTTTCGGCGGCGGAGAACGTGGAGCTGCCCGCGCTGCTGGCCGGGTGCTCGCCGCGCGCGGCCAGGCGCCGCGCCGCCTCGCTCCTGGAGCGGTTCGGGCTGGCCGACGGCGCCCGCCGGCTGCCCTGGCAGCTGTCGGGAGGGCAGCGGCAGCGGGTCGCCATCGCCCGCGCCATCGCCAACGAGCCGCTCGTCCTGCTGGCGGACGAGCCGACCGGCAACCTCGACACCGCGGCGACGCTCGACGTGCTGCGGCTCTTCGGGGAGCTGCGGGCCGCCGGGCAGACCCTGGTGATCGTCACGCACGACGAGCGGGTCGCCTCCACCGCGGACCGGCTGATCTCCATGCGGGACGGGGCGTTCGTCGACGACACCCGGCTGGCGGGGCACGGCCCCGGGCGGCTCGGCGGGATGCTCGGGCTGGGGGACTGACCGCCGTGGGCCGCATCCTGCTCGTCCTGCGCCTCGTCGTGGCCGACGTCCGGCGGCATCCGGCCCAGGCCGCGATCCTGCTCGTCTCGATCACCGCCGCCACCGCCATGCTCAGCCTGGGCGGGTCGCTGCACGGCGCGACCGAGAAGCTCTACCGGCACACGCGGGCGGCCACGGCCGGACCGGACGTCGTCGCGTATTCACCCGGCACGCGCCGGACCACGATCACGGCCCTGGAGTCGCTGGGGCGGGCGCCCGGGGTCGTCGCGCACAGCGGACCCCACCGCCAGTACTACACGACGCTCACGGCGCACGGCGCCACGGGCGCCGCGGTGGTCCAGGTCGCCGACCAGGCGCCGGGCCCGGTCGGCCGTCCGCTGCTGACCTCGGGCGGCTGGGTCCGTCCCGGGGGCGTCGTGATCGAGCGCGGCTTCGCCACCGCGCTGGGCGTCCGCGTCGGCGACCGCGTCACCGTCGCGGGCCGATCGCTTCCCGTCACCGGGATCGCCGTGACCGCGGCCCGCTCGGTCTACCCGTGGGCGCCGGGGATCGGTCCGCACGGCGGGCCGAGCGACGGCGGCGGCCTGGTCTGGGCGGCCGAACGGGACACCCGGGCGCTGGAATCGCCCGATGTGCCGGTGACGTCCTTCATCAACCTGAGGCTGCGGGATCCCGCCGCGGCACGCGCGTTCACCACGCGCGATCCCGCGATCGCACCGGCGTTCGAGCACACCTGGGTGAACGTCCGCGCCTGGCAGGACGTGGCCCGGCAGGACTCGGTCATGCTCCGCGACAGCCAGCCGATCCTGGTCATCGGCAGCTGGCTGCTCGCCTTCCTGGCCATCGGCGGCCTGGCCACGCTGGCCGCGGGGCGCGCCGCCGCGCAGACCCGCCGGGTGGGGCTGCTCAAGGCGGTCGGCGCCGCTCCCGGCCTCATCGCCGCCGTCCTGTTCGCCGAGTACGTGACGCTGGCGCTGCTCGCCGACGCGCTGGGGCTGGCGGCCGCGCGCCTGATCGAGCCCGCGATCGTGAACCCCAGCGCCAGCCTGATCACCACGGCCACCGGACCGAGCGCCGGCACCATCGTCCTCACGACCACCGCCGCGCTGGCGGTGGCCGTCCTCACCACGCTCGGCCCGACCGTCCGGGCCCTGCGCACCGAGACCGTGGCCGCGCTCGCCGACGGGGCCCGCGAGCCGCAGCACCGGGCCCACCTGACGAGGATCTCCGCGCTGATGCCGACCTCGCTCCTGCTGGGGATACGCCTGATCGCCCGCCGTCCCGGCCGCGCGGTCCTGCACGCCTGCGGCACCGCCGCCACTATGGCCACGGTCACCGGCCTGATGGTGATCTACGCCCAGCCCGCGAAGGGCTACCCGGGCTCCCCCATGGCGAACGAGCTGCGGGACGCCCAGCAGCACCATGTGATCCTGGCCGTCACCGCCGCGCTGATCGCCCTCGCCGCCGTCAACACCCTCACCGCCACCTGGACCACGGCCGAGGAGGCCCGCCGCACCATGGCCGTCGCCCGTACCCTCGGCGCCACCCCCGGCCAGGTCACCGCCGGGCTGTCCGCCGCGCAGGTGCTGCCGACCCTGCCCGGTGCCCTGGCCGGCATCCCGATGGGCCTCATCCTGTGCCTGCCCTTCTCCGGCCCGGACACGATCTGGCCGCCCGCGTGGTCCCTGCTCGCCGCAGCGCTCACCGCGCCGCCGGTCACGGCCGCCCTCGCCGCCATCCCCGCGCGCGCCGCGGCCCGCCGCCCGGTGGCAGCGACGCTGAGCGCCGAAGTGCCGTGAACCGTCCCCGGCCGTCCGGGTGCCGGGCCGGTTCCCGAGCCCGGAGCCTGCCGTGTTGAACAGCCATGCTGAAATGCGTGGTGAGCGGAACGAGCGAGGAGGCGGCGTGGAGCAGTGGGCGCGGCGGGCGGCGACGGTCCGGGTGATCGGCACCGGGGCGATGGGGCGCGGGATCGCGCAGCTCGCCGCGGCGGGCGGGCTGACCGTGGAGCTGGCCGACATCCGGATGGAGGCCGTGGTCGCCGCGACCGAGTACATCGGCGCCATGTTCGACAAGCTGGTGGCCAAGGGACGGATGACGGCCGAGGAGGCGGAGGCGGCCAAGGGGCGGCTCCGGCCGGTCGGCGAGCCGCTCACCCCGTTCCAGGAGTGCGACCTCGTGGTGGAGGCCGTCCGCGAGGACATGGACACCAAGCGGGAGCTGTTCAGCTCCTTGGAGAAGGTGTGCCCGAAGCACACGATCCTGGTGACCAACACCAGTTCGCTGCCGGTGACCGCCATCGCGGCCGCCCTGGAGGATCCGTCCAGGGTGGCGGGGCTGCACTTCTTCAACCCGGTGCCGCTGATGCGGCTCGTGGAGGTGATTCCGGGGGCGCGCACGGCGGAGTGGATCCCGGACGCGCTGGCCGATCTCGTCAGGCGCCTCGGCCATGAACCGGTGCTCGCGCCGGACGCGCCAGGATTCCTCGTCAACCACGCCGGGCGCGGCTTGGTGACGGAGGCCCTGCAGATCCTGTCCGAAGGCGCCGCGGAACCCGTGGACATCGACCGGATCGCGCGGGACGTCCTGGGCCTCAAGATGGGGCCGTGCGAACTGCTCGACCTCACCGGGATGGACGTGTCGCACCCGGTGATGGAGTCCATCTGGACGGGGTTCTACACGGAGCCGCGGTTCCGTCCGTCCAGGATCGGGCGGGCGCGCCTGGAGGCCGGCCTGTACGGGCGCAAGACAGGCGAGGGCTTCTACAAGTACGTGGACGGCGCCAAGCAAGAGCCACCGGAGGTCACGGCCCCGGCGGTGGAGCCGCGCCCGGTGTGGGTGCACGGCGACGTCCGCGAAGAGCTGGGCGCCCTGCTCTCCAGCGCGGACGTGGAGGTCGAGTCGGGGGACCGGCCGTCCGAGCGCGCCGTCGTCCTGGTCGCACCGTTCGGCCAGAGCACCGCGGCCGCCGCCGAGGGCCTTCCCCTGGAGCGCACCTTGGGCGTCGACCCGTTCGGCGGGTTCTTCACCCGCCTCACCGTGATGGTGCACCCGGGCGTGGACAAGGACGCGGGACGCGCCGGCCTCGCCGCCCTCGCGGCCACCGGACGTGCCGTGACGGTCGTCCGCGACGCCCCGGCCCCCGTGGCGCAGCGGCTCCTCGCCTCGATCGTCAACGTGGGCTGCGGGATCGCCGAGCAGCGCCTCGCCCGGCCGCAGGACATCGACACCGCCGTCCGGCTCGGCCTCGGCTACCCGCGCGGACCGCTGGAGTGGGGCGAGCACGCCGGCGCCGACCGCGTCCTGACCATCCTGCGCGGCCTGCACCGAGGCACCGGCGACCCCCGCTACCGGCCGAGCACCTGGCTGACCGAGCGGGCGGCGCTCGCCCTCCCGCTGACCGAAGCGGGCACCTCCCCGTCCGACCTCATCCCCTGACCTCGTCCCCCGGCCTCGTCCCCCTGACCGCTGCGCTCCAGCCTCAGACCTCGACGGGATCGGGGGCGTCGGCGGGAGCCGGGCGGCGCGGCCGGAGGACCGCGGCGGCGAAGAGCGCGGCGGTCAGCATCGCGGCGCAGGCGGCCCAGGAGGCGACCGCGACCGCGTGGGTGAAGGCTTCGCGGGCCGCGCCGGCGAGGGCGGGGTCGCCGAGCGCCAGCGCCTCGCCCAGCGAGTGGCGGGCGGCGGCGGAGGCGGTGCCGGGGAGGGCGCCGGCGTAGGCGGCGGAGACGATGCTGCCGAGGACGGCGACGCCGAGCGCGCTGCCGAGTTCCTGGCCGGCGTCGTTGACCGCCGAGCCGACGCCGGCCTCCTCGCGCGGGACGGCGGCCATCAGCGTGCTGTACGCGGGCGGGGTGCCGAGCCCGGCGCCGAAGCCGAGGACGGTGAGCCCGGCGGCGAGCACGCCGTAGCCGCCGTCCCCGGTGACGGCGAGGACGCCGAAACCGGCCGCGACCGTGGCGAATCCGGCGATGAGCGCGGGACGGGCCCCGAAGCGCGACTCCAGGGACGCGCCGAGGCCGTTGCCGAGCCCGGCGGAGACCGCGACCGGCAGCAGCGCCAGACCCGCCTTGAGCGGGCCGTAGCCGAGGACGAGCTGGAGCTGCTGGGTCAGCGCGAACAGCATCCCGGCGAGCGCGAAGCCGAACAGCGCGATCATCGTGGCGGCTCCGGCGAAGTTCCGGTCGCGCAGCAGGCGCAGGTCGAGCATCGGTTCGGGGTTGCGGTGCTGCCACAGGGTGAACAGGCCCAGCGCGGCGGCCCCGGCGAGCAGCCCGCCGGCCGTGCGGGCGCCCGTCCAGCCGTGCGCCGGGCCGGAGATGATCGCCCAGACCAGCGCCGCCATGCCGGCCGTGGACAGGACGGCGCCGAGCACGTCCGGGCGGCGGCGCGGACCGCGCGACTCGGGGACGAGCACCAGCAGTCCGGCGACCGCGGCGGCGGTGACGGGCACGTTCACCAGGAAGACCGATCCCCACCAGAAGTGCTCCAGCAGGAACCCGCCGAGCGTCGGCCCGGCGGCGAGCCCGACCATGGACGTCGCGCCCCAGATCGCGAACGCCTTGGCGCGCTCGTCCGGCCCGAACACCTGCGCCATGATCGACAGCGTCCCGGGCATGAGGAGCGCGCCGCCGACGCCCATGAGCCCGCGCATCGCGACGAGCTGGGCGGGGCTCGCGGCGAACGCGGCGAGCAGGGAGCCGGCGCCGAAGAGCGCGAAGCCGGCCAGCATGGCGCGGCGTCGCCCGAAGCGGTCGCCGAGGCTGCCCGCGGTGATCAGCAGGCCGGCGAAGACCAGCGAGTAGGCGTCGATCACCCACTGGACGTCGGAGGTGGTGGCGTCCAGGTCCCTGAGCAGGGACGGGATCGCCACGTTGAGGATCGTGTTGTCCACCACGACCACGAAGAGGCTGAGGCACAGGACGCCGAGGATCTGCCAGCGCCGCGGATGGGGAGTCATGTCGATTCCTTCTCGTACACTGTTCGAGATAACTCGCACACTGTACGACTATCCTCGTACAGTGTTCAAGTCTCGTACCCTGTACGAGAGAGGAAGGGGCATGCGATGGCCGAGGAGAAGGCGGCGTCCGTCTGGCTGCGTCCGGAGCGGCCGCGGCGCGCGCAGCCCGCCCTCACCCGGACGCAGATCGTCGACGCCGCGCTCGAACTGCTCGACGCCGAGGGGCTGGACGGCCTGAGCATGCGCCGCCTCGGCGCCCGGCTGAACTCCGGCGCGACCTCGGTCTACTGGCACGTCGCGAACAAGGACGAACTGCTGGAGCTCGCCCTCGACCGGGTGATGGCGGAGGTGGCGGTCCCGTCGGGGGGCGGCTGGCGGGACGCCGCGACCGGCTACGCGCGCAGCCTCCGCGCGATGATCCACCGGCATCCGTGGACCGTCACGCTGTTCGGCGGCCGCCCGATGATCGGCCCGAACGCCACCCGCGTCCTGGACGAGGTGCTCGCCGCGTTCGGCGCCGCCGGGTTCACCGGATTCGACCTCGAATACGCCTGGTCGGCGGTGGTCGACTACGTGATCGGCGCGGCCGGCAGCGAGGCGAGCTGGCAGCGCAACCAGCCCGGCACGTCGTCCGCCGACTGGATCCGTGAGCTCGGCCCGTACCTGTCCCGGCTGGACGAGGAGCGGCCGGGCCTCGCGTCCCACATCCGCGACATCTGGATGAAGGAGACCGGCGACGTCCTGGAGGGCCGGTTCGCGTTCGGCCTGGCCTGCGTCCTCGACGGCCTCGAAGCCCGCCGCCCCTGACGACGCCGCCCCCGAAGCCGGGCGCATCTGACGCCGGGCGCCCCTGACGACGGACGCACCTGAAGCCGGGCGCCCTGGCGCCGCGATGCCCCCCGCCCGGACGGTGGGCGGAGGGCATCGCGCAGGGAGGCGGCTTTCGCCAAAGGGACAACGCGGCGGTCACCGCCCCCGGTCCGGACGGGTCAGAAGGGCAGGTCCGCGGGCGGCTCCGGCTTGGTGTCGGTCCAGCCCGACGAGCGGACCGCCACGTAGTTGATGACGAAACCGGGCCTCATCTCCGCGTACGGGCCCCCCGGCCTGGTCAGCGTGTCCTGGACCGACAGGACGCCCCCGGTCTTCTCGTCGAAGACGATGACCAGGCGGTGGCCGTAGGCGCCCCGCTCCGCCTTCGGCCCACCGTACTCGCCGGTGATCGTGGCGGTGCGCTCGGGGGCGGCCAGCGCGACGCCGCGGCGGCCCAGCGGGTCGGCGACGCGGCCGATCGCCTCGATGCCCGGCCGGGAGGCCAGCGCCCGCATCAGCCCCGCCCGCACCTTCGGCGGGACGGGGGTGCCGCCGAGGATCGACGACGTCCGCCAGATCCCGGCGGAGGCCGCCTGCGCCGGGCTCGGCGTCCGGCCGCCCTTCGCCCCGGGGTCGATGCCCCGGGCCGCCTCCTCGCCGCTCAGGAACCGCTCGGCGAGTTCGGCCGGGTCGGTCGGCAGGTTCTGCCACTCCTCGGCCGGCCTGCCGAGGAACTCGCCGCCGCCCTCCGGGTCGATGCCGACCTCGGGGCCGTCCGACCGCCACTGCGTGGCCTCGGCGGTGTAGGTGTAGTAGTGGTCGTTCGACCAGACCCGGAACCTCGACGGCGACCCGGCCTTCTTCCACAGGGCCTCGTCCCGCGCCGTGAGCGGCCGGGCCGGCAGGTCGCGGCCGTAGTACGCCTCGCCGGTCCCCTTCTTCACACCGGTCCAGCCGAACGACTCGCTCGCCGCGCCGACGATCGCGTACGTGCCGGTCTTCGCCCGGATGACGTACGACTGCCCGTCGACGCGGTCGGTGTACCAGTACTTGCCGGTCGGGGTCAGCTCGGCCTTGGCCGCCGCCGCGAGCACCGCCTGCTTGTCGAGGTCGACGCCGGCGGGCGTGCCCGGCGAACCCGGCGAACCCGGAGTCCCCTGGCCGGTGAGCGCGACCGCGACGGCCGCCGCGGCTCCCGCCGCGACCAGCCCGAGCCCCAGCCCGGCCGGCCGGCCGAGCCGGCGCCGTCCCGCCCGGGACGTCCGTGCGCGCCCGCCCGCCATCTCGTCCTCCAGCACGGCCAGCGCCTTCGCCGACGCCTCCGCCGACGGGGGCGGCGCCTCGCGCAGCAGGCTCCGGACCCGGTCCATCTCGTCCATGTTCATGCGGGGCTCTCCTCAACGATCAGCGCGGGGTCGGTTCCGCCGAGCGCCTCCCGCAGGCGGCGCCGGGCGCGGTGCAGCCGGGACGCGACCGTGCCCGTCTTCAGGCCGAGCGCCTGCCCGACCTCCTCGTAGGACAGGTCGGCCAGCGCCACCAGCAGCAGGACGTCCCGGTCGCCGCGCGGCAGCCGGGCGAGCGCGTCCGCCAGGTCCGCGCCCGCGCCGCCCGCCGTGACGCGCGCCGCGACGGCGTCCTCGTGGCCGTCGTGGAAGCGGTCGGCGGGCGTGCGCGCCAGGGCCCGGTACCGGCGGCCCTCGGCGCGCCGGTGCGACCCGATCAGCCGGGTCGCGATCCCGTACAGCCAGGGCCGGACCGTCCCGCGCTCGGGGTCGAACCGGCCGCGCCTGCGGAACGCGGCGAGGAAGACCTCGGCGGCGACGTCGTCCGCCGCGTCCGCGCCGAGCCGCCGCGCCGCGTAGCCGTGGATCGCGGGGAAGTGGCGGTGGAAGATCTCCGCGAACGCGGCGGGATCGCGCCGCGACCGCACGATCGCCTCCGTGTCGGGGTCGTCCCCGCCGGGATCCGGCGGGCGCTGCTGGGCCATGGAGTGATCCTCGCTGTGGGGGTGCTCGATTGCTCGGTCACCCCGTTCTCCGCCGAACCCCCGATCCGCCTTCGCGCCGGGACGCCCGGCCGCCCGGACACCGGGCCGCCGGGCGTCCGCACCCGGTCAGAAGGGCGGTTTCGCGGGCGGCTCCGGCACGGTGTCCGTCCAGCCCGTGTCCCGGACGATCCCGTAGCTGATGACGAACCCGGGTTCCCGGTCCCTGTACGGGCCGCCGGGCGCGGTGAGGACCCTCTGCGTCGCCAGCACCCCGCCCGTGGCCCGGTCGAAGATGATCTCCTCGCGGCTGCCGAACTCGCCCTGCTCCTCCGGCGGCGCCCCCCACTCGGCGGTGATCTTCGTGGTGCTGCTCGCGGACGCCAGCGCGACGCCCTTGCGGCCCAGCGGGTCGGCGGTCTCGCCGATCGCCGTGATCCCGGGCTGCGCGGCCAGCGCCCGGATGAACGCGGCGCGCACGTCCGGCGGGACCGGCGAGCCGCTCAGGACGCGCCCGACCAGGAGCACCTTGTTGCGGGGCCCCATCACCGCCTCGCGCTTCTGCCTCCGCATCTCGGCGAGCTTCCGTTCGCGCTCGTTCGTCGGCGGTTTCGCCGGCTCCCGGCTCTCGTCCGGGTCGAAGAACATCTCGGCGAGCGCCCCGGGGTCGGCGGGCAGGGCCAGGATGTCCTCGGTGGTCCTGTCATCGTTCAGCCACGTGCCGCCGCCGTGCGGGTCCGGGGCGTTCGCCCGCCATGGCGTCCTCGACGTGTCGTAGGTGTAGTAGTGGTCGTTCGACCAGACCCGGAACTTCGCCGGGGAGCCGGCCTTCCTCCACAGCCTCTCGTCCCGCGGGGTCAGGGGCCGGGCCGGCAGGTCGCGACCGTAGAACGCCTCCCCCGTCCCCGCCTTCGCCCCGGCCCATCTGAAGGACTCGAAGTGCGCGCCGACGATCGCGTAGCCGCCGGTCTTCGCCCGGACGATGTACGACTGGCCGTCGATCCGGTCGGAGAACCAGTACGTGCCGGTCGGCTGGGCCGCGGCCTTCTCCGCCGCCGCGAGCACGGCCTGCCGGCCGAGATCGACCCGGGACGGCGGGGCCGGCGAGCCGGATCCGGTGACCGTGACGGCTACGGCGACGGCCGCACCGGCGGCGACCGCGCCGAGCCCGGCCTTGATCCGCCATCCGTGGCGCTTCCGGTGGAGCCCCGGCTCCGCCAGCACCCGGGCGCGGGCCTCGGTCATCTGCCGCGGGGTCGGCGGCTCGGGCTCCCCGTACGCCTCGCGGATCATCTGCAGTTCATCCATGGTCGTCCTGCCCTTCGCGCATCGGGTTCGTCCCGCCGAGTGCCTCGCGCACCTTTCTCCTGGCCCGGCTCAGCCGCGACCCGACCGTCCCGTAGGGAATGTCCAGGGCCGCCGCGACCTCCTCGTGGGTGAGGTCGGCGAGCGCGACCAGGAGCAGCACGTCGCGTTCGCCGGACGGCAGGCCGGCGAGCGCGGCGGCCAGCCGCCCGCGCAGCCCCTGGGCGCTGACCCGGGCGTCCACGCGGTCGGCGTGCCCGCCCTCGTCCCGGACGGGACCGAGCCGCGAACGCGCCCGCAGCCCGCGGACCTCGTCGCGCCGGTGCCTGCCGATGACGTTGGTGGCGATGCCGTACAGCCAGGTCCGCACGTTCGCCCGCGCCGGGTCGTAGCGGTCGCGGTGGCGGAACGCCTCCAGGAACGTCTGGGACGCGATGTCGGGCGCGGCGTCGGGGCCGAGCCGCTTGGCCGCGTACCCGTGGATCTCGGCGAAGTGCGCGTCGAAGACCTCGCCGAACCGTTCGGGGTCGTGCAGGGAGGGCCGCGGCGCGGCCGGGCCGGCGGGAGGCCGGTCCGGCCGCGCCGCGGCGAGGGGGTTCCCCGTCATGTGGTGCCTTTCCGTCGCGCGGATGGCGGTCGCAGACGTATCACCCGGAGCCTCGCGCCGCTTTCGTTCCCGGCCCGCGCCCGCCGGACGCGGTGGGCGCGGGCCGCGCGGTGGCGGGCGCATTCGCCGGGGGCGTACGGCATGCCGAGTCCGGGCCGCGTCAGTACGATCTTGAGCCATGGGACGGGCCCGTTATGGTGTCGATGCCCCAGGCGCCCTGATCGGGCAGATATCGGGCGGCCTCGCCGGCTCGCTCGTCGCCGCGGGGCTACTGGCGGCCGGCTGGTGGATCGGCTGGATCGTGCTCGCCGGCGGGCTGTTCGGCTTCGCCTCCGCGGCCGTCTACCTGCACACCACCCTGCGCGGCAAGTTCGCGGTCTGGGCCCGGGAGCTGCGGCGGCTGGAGCTGGACGGCGGCGAGCGGGCGCTGGACCTCGGCTGCGGGCGGGGCATGGTGCTGATCCAGGTCGCGAAGCTGCTGCCGCGCGGGCGGGCCGTCGGGATCGACCTGTGGCGCGGCAAGGACCAGTCGGGCAACACCGGCGAGGTGGCGCGGCGCAACGCCGAGGCCGAAGGGGTGTCCGGCCGGGTGGACCTCGTCACCGGCGACATGCGCTCGCTGCCGTTCGAGGACGGTTCCTTCGACCTGGTCGTGTCGAGCCTCGCCGTCCACAACGTCCCGGACGCCGAGGGCCGCGCCCGCGCGGTCGCGGAGGCGTACCGGGTGCTCGCCCCCGGCGGGCGGCTGCTGCTGGCCGATTTCCAGCACGTCCGGGACTACGCCGCCGAGCTGCGGGCGCTGTCGGGCACCGAGCCGGCCGTCCGCGGTCTCGGGTGGCGCTTCTGGTACGGCGGCCCGTGGTTCGGCACGCGCATGGCGACCCTCCGCAAGCCCGGCTGAGCGGCCCGCGGGACGTGCGGAGGAGACGCTCCTCCCAGCGGGTGACGGCGGCCGGCCCGGCCCTCCTCCATCTGGTCGATATGTGAATCGACGGACCCGTTCGGGGAACCGGAATACGGGGCTCAATCGTCCTGTTGTAGAGGCCGTCAGCAAAGTTGAGTCGGGTACGCTCAAGTCATTTGACAGCGGGGCGGGCGTCCGGGCAACCTTGCGGCAGAGAAGACGAACCGGCCGCGCCCTGGGGGCGACCGGGGCTGCGATAACCACCGGAAACGACGGAGGACGAGAACATGGCACGTGCGGTCGGCATCGACCTCGGGACGACCAACTCGGTCGTCGCGATCCTGGAGGGCGGCGAGCCCACGGTCATCGCGAACGCGGAGGGGTCGCGGACCACGCCGTCCGTCGTCGCCTTCGCCAAGAACGGCGAGGTTCTGGTCGGCGAGGTCGCCAAGCGCCAGGCGGTCACCAACGTGGACCGCACCATCCGGTCGGTCAAGCGCGAGATGGGCACCGACTGGAAGACCAAGATCGACGGCAAGGACTTCAACCCGCAGCAGATCAGCGCGTTCGTGCTGCAGAAGCTGAAGCGGGACGCCGAGGCGTACCTGGGCGAGACCGTCACCGACGCGGTGATCACGGTTCCCGCCTACTTCTCCGACCACCAGCGGCAGGCCACCAAGGAGGCCGGCCAGATCGCGGGCCTGAACGTCCTGCGCATCATCAACGAGCCGACCTCGGCGGCGCTGGCCTACCACCTGGAGAAGGAGAACGAGGCCACCATCCTGGTCTTCGACCTCGGCGGCGGCACGTTCGACGTCTCCCTGCTGGAGGTCGGCGACGGGGTGGTCGAGGTCAAGGCCACCAGCGGTGACAACCACCTGGGCGGCGACGACTGGGACAACAAGATCGTCGACTGGCTGGTGGACAAGTTCAAGAACGCCAACGGCGTCGACCTGTCCAAGGACAAGATGGCGCTGCAGCGGCTGCGCGAGGCGGCGGAGAAGGCGAAGATCGAGCTGTCCGGCTCGTCCGAGACGCAGATCAACCTGCCGTACATCACCGCGTCCAGCGAGGGCCCGCTGCACCTGGACGAGAAGCTCACCCGGGCCGAGTTCCAGCGGATGACCTCCGACCTGCTCGACCGGACCAAGGCGCCGTTCCACTCGGTGCTGAAGGACGCCGGCATCTCGGTGAGCGACATCGACCAGGTCGTCCTGGTCGGCGGCTCGACCCGCATGCCCGCCGTGTCCGACCTGGTGAAGGAGCTGACCGGCGGCAAGGAGCCCAACAAGGGCGTCAACCCGGACGAGGTCGTCGCGATCGGCGCCAGCCTGCAGGCCGGCGTGCTCAAGGGCGAGGTCAAGGACGTCCTGCTGCTGGACGTGACCCCGCTGAGCCTCGGCATCGAGACCAAGGGCGGCATCTTCACCAAGATCATCGAGCGGAACACCACGATCCCGACCAAGCGGTCGGAGACGTTCACCACCGCCGATGACAACCAGCCGTCCGTGGAGATCCAGGTCTACCAGGGCGAGCGCGAGATCGCCGCGTACAACAAGAAGCTCGGCACCTTCCAGCTCACCGGTCTGCCGCCGGCGCCGCGCGGCGTCCCGCAGATCGAGGTCACCTTCGACATCGACGCGAACGGCATCGTGAACGTCAGCGCGAAGGACCAGGGCACCGGCAAGGAGCAGTCGATGGTCATCACGGGCGGCAGCGCGCTGCCCAAGGAGGACATCGAGAAGATGGTCCGCGAGGCCGAGCAGTACGCCGAGGAGGACCGCAAGCGCAAGGAGGAGGCCGACGTCCGCAACCAGGCCGACACCCTCGCGTACTCGACCGAGAAGTTCCTGCGGGAGAACGACGAGAAGGTCCCGGCGGAGCTGAAGACCGAGGTCAACGACGCGGTCGCCGAGGTGAAGAAGGCGCTGGAGGGCACCGACGTCGACGCCATCAAGGGCGCGACGGAGAAGCTCGCCCAGGTCAGCCAGAAGATGGGCGCGGCCATGTACGCGCAGAGCCCGGACGGCGCCCAGGCGGGCGCCGAGGACCACGGTCCCACCGCCGACGCGCAGGGTCCGCAGGACGACGAGGTCGTCGACGCGGAGATCGTCGACGACGACAAGCCGAAGGGTGATGCATCGTGACGTCCTCTCCCAATGAGGGTGAGGAGAAGGAGGGCCCGGTGATCCGCGACAAGCGGCGCATCGATCCCGAAACGGGGGAGGTCCGGGTGCAGGCGGGGGGTTCGCCTGCCCCGGAGGCCCCGGCCGACGGGGGCGACGGCGACGGCAAGGCCGAGCAGGGCGGCGAGGAGGTCGCCGAGCTGCGCAGGCAGCTGGCGGAGCGGCTCGCCGACCTGCAGCGGCTGAAGGCCGAATACGACAACTACCGCAAGCGGGTCGAGCGCGACCGGGTCGCGGTCCGCGAGCAGGCCCTCGGGCAGGTGCTGTCCGAGCTGCTCCCGGTCCTGGACGACATCGGCCGCGCCCGTGATCACGACGAGCTCACCGGCGGGTTCAAGTCCGTCGCGGAGAGCCTGGAGGCGATCACCGGCAAGCTCGGCCTGGTGCGGTACGGGGAGAAGGGCGAGCCCTTCGACCCGACCGTGCACGAGGCGCTCATGCACTCGCTCTCGGCGGACGTGACCGAGACGAGCGTCGTGGACGTCCTCCAGCCCGGCTACCGGATCGGCGAGCGCATCCTGCGGGCGGCGCGCGTCGCGGTGGCCGACCCCGACCCGGAGGCGGGCTCGGACGAGCCCGCCGACGAGCCGGACGGCCCGGACGCGGAATCGGGCGAGTGAGCCCCGCGGGCCCGTCCCCTTCCAGGGGGCGGGCCCACTACGGGGGATGAAGGCAAGCAGTAAGTGGCGATAGCAGAAGGCGGGGCGCCGTGAGCACCAAGGACTACCTGGAGAAGGACTACTACAAGGTCCTCGGTGTCGCGAAGACGGCCTCACAGGAGGAGATCAAGAAGTCCTACCGGAAGCTGGCGCGCAAGTACCACCCGGACGCCAACAAGGGGGACTCGGAGGCCGAGGAGCGCTTCAAGGAGGTCTCCGAGGCGTACGACGTGCTGTCCGACGAGAAGCGCCGCAAGGAGTACGACGCCGTCCGGTCGATGCCGGGCGGGTTCCGCGGCCAGCAGGGCGGCGGGTTCGGGTTCGACCTCGGCGACCTGTTCGGCCAGGGCGGCACGCAGCCGGGCGGCGCCGGGGAGCGCCTCGGCGACCTGTTCGGGGGCCTGTTCGGGCGCGGCGCCCGCACCACGGGGACGGCGCGGCGCGCCCGGCGCGGCGCGGACGTCGAGACCGAGGTGACGCTGTCGTTCGGCCGCGCCATGAACGGGGTGACCGTCCCGATCAAGCTGACCAGCGAGGCGGCGTGCAACGCGTGCCGGGGGACGGGCGCGAAGGCCGGCACGGTCCCGCGGGTGTGCCCGAACTGCGAGGGCACCGGGCACGAGACCCGCAACCTCGGCAGCTTCGGCTTCCAGGAGCCGTGCCGGGAGTGCCGCGGCCGGGGCCTCGTCGTCGACGACCCGTGCCCGGTCTGCCACGGCAGCGGCCGCGCGACCGGCACCCGGACGATCCAGGCCCGCATCCCGGCGGGCGTCGCGGACGGGCAGAAGATCAGGCTGAAGGGCAAGGGCGCGCCCGGCGAGAACGGCGGCCCGGCCGGCGACCTGTACGTGAACATCAAGGTGCGTCCGCACGCGGTGTTCGGGCGCAGCGGCGACAACCTCACCCTGACGGTCCCGGTGACGTTCCCCGAGGCGGCGCTCGGCGCCGAGATCCGGGTGCCGACGTTCCAGGGGCAGCCGGTCACGCTGAGGCTGCCGGAGGGCACGCCCAACGGCCGCAGGTTCCGGGTGAAGGGCCGCGGCGCGCCGCGGCGGGACGGGACGCGCGGCGACCTGCTGGTCACCGTCGACGTCCAGGTCCCGCAGAAGCTGGACGACCAGACCCGCGAGGCCCTCGCGAAGCTCCGCGCGGCGGGCGAAGGCGAGGAGCTGCGCGCAGGCATCATCCAGCAGGCCAGGCAGGAGTGAGGCATGGACCCGTTCGGCGATGACACTCCGGTCTACGTGATCTCGGTGGCGGCGCAGCTGTCCGGGCTGCATCCGCAGACGCTGCGGACGTACGACCGGATGGGCCTGGTGTCCCCGGGCCGGACGGCGGGCCGGGGGCGCCGCTACTCGATGCGCGACATCGTGATGCTGCGGGAGATCCAGCGGCTCTCCCAGGAGGAGGGCATCAACCTCTCCGGCATCAAGCACATTCTGGAGCTGCAGCGCGACAACGTGCGGCTCCGCGAGGAGCTCGCGAAGGCGCACGCCGCGCTGGAGGAGCTCGCCAACGAACTCGAGTCGACCCGTGCGGTCGCGGCGCGGCTGGCGCAGCAGCGGCGGCACGGCGGACCCGCCGGCGCCCCCGGCGCCGACCTGGTGCCGATCCGCCGCACCGGCGTCGTCGTCTGGCACGAACGGCGCTCCGACTAAGCGAGTCTGGGCGACGCAGAGCACTTTCCACGGGGACGGGACATGGACTACAAGCTGACGCAGAAGAGCCAGGAGGCGCTGTCGGTCGCGGTGCGCAGGGCGGCGGCCGAGGGGCACCCCGAGGTCGAGCCGCAGCACCTGCTGGCGGCGCTGATCGCGCTGCCCGACGGGACGGCGGTGCCGCTGCTGGAGGCGATCGGCGCCGACTGGCAGGCGATCCGGCGGCGCGCCGAGGAGCAGCTCGCCGCGAAGCCGCGGGCGCAGGGGTCGACGGTGTCGTCCCCGCGGCTGTCCGCGCAGCTCCAGCGGTCGATCACCACGGCCGCGAACCGGGCGCAGCAGCTGGAGGACGAGTACGTCTCGACCGAGCACCTGCTGGTCGGCCTGGCCGCGGACGGCGGCCCGGCGGCGGGCCTGCTGAAGGAGTTCGGCGCGACGCCGCAGGCGCTGCTCGACGCGTTCGAGAAGGTGCGCGGCCACGCCCGCGTCACCAGCGAGAACCCCGAGGGCACCTACCAGTCGCTGGAGAAGTACGGCGTCGACCTGACCGCGGCGGCCCGCGACGGGCGGCTCGACCCCGTCATCGGCCGCGACGCGGAGATCCGCCGGGTCGTGCAGGTGCTGTCGCGCCGGACGAAGAACAACCCGGTGCTGATCGGCGAGCCGGGCGTCGGCAAGACCGCGGTGGTGGAGGGCCTCGCGCAGCGCATCGTCGCGGGCGACGTGCCCGAGTCGCTGCGCGGCAAGAGGCTCGTCGCGCTCGACCTCGGCGCGATGGTCGCGGGCGCGAAGTACCGCGGCGAGTTCGAGGAGCGGCTGAAGGCCGTGCTGAACGAGATCAAGGAGTCCGAGGGGCAGATCGTCACGTTCATCGACGAGCTGCACACCGTCGTCGGGGCGGGCGCCGCCGAGGGCGCGATGGACGCCGGCAACATGCTGAAGCCGATGCTGGCGCGCGGCGAGCTGCGCATGATCGGCGCGACGACGCTGGACGAGTACCGCGAGCGCATCGAGAAGGACCCGGCGCTGGAGCGCCGCTTCCAGCAGATCTTCGTCGGCGAGCCGACCGTGGAGGACTCGATCGCGATCCTGCGCGGGCTGAAGGGCCGCTACGAGGCGCACCACAAGGTGCAGATCAACGACTCGGCGCTGGTCGCGGCGGCGACGCTGTCGGACCGCTACATCACCTCCCGGTACCTGCCGGACAAGGCGATCGACCTCGTGGACGAGGCCGCGTCCCGGCTGCGCATGGAGATCGACTCCCGCCCGGTGGAGATCGACGAGCTGCAGCGCCAGGTGGACCGGCTGAAGATGGAGGAGCTGAACCTCGCCAAGGAGACCGACGAGGCGTCCCGGCAGCGGCTCGACCGGCTCCGCAAGGACCTCGCCGACAAGCAGGAGCAGCTGACCGCGCTCGTCGCCCGCTGGGACAAGGAGAAGGCCAGCCTGAACCGCGTCGGCGAGATCAAGGAGACGATCGACCAGCTGCGCGGCGAGGCGGAGCGCGCCCAGCGCGACGGCGACCTGGAGACGTCCGCGCGGCTCACCTACGGCGAGATCCCGGCGCTGGAGAAGCAGCTGGAGGAGGCGTCGGAGGCGGCCGAGCACCGCGACGCGATGGTCAAGGAGGAGGTCGGCCCGGACGACGTCGCCGACGTGGTCGCGTCCTGGACGGGCATCCCCGCCGGCCGGCTGCTGGAAGGGGAGACGGCGAAGCTGCTCCGCATGGAGGACGAGCTGGGCAAGCGCCTCGTCGGGCAGGAGACCGCAGTCCGCGCGGTGTCGGACGCGGTGCGCCGCGCCCGCGCGGGCATCTCCGACCCGGACCGCCCGACCGGCTCCTTCCTGTTCCTCGGCCCGACCGGCGTCGGCAAGACCGAGCTGGCGAAGGCGCTCGCGGAGTTCCTGTTCGACGACGAGCGGGCGATGACCCGCATCGACATGAGCGAGTACTCCGAGAAGCACTCCGTCGCCCGGCTGGTCGGCGCGCCGCCCGGGTACGTCGGCTACGAGGAGGGCGGTCAGCTCACCGAGGCCGTCCGGCGCCGCCCGTACTCGGCGGTCCTGCTGGACGAGGTGGAGAAGGCCCACCCCGAGGTCTTCGACATCCTGCTGCAGGTGCTGGACGACGGCCGGCTGACGGACGGGCAGGGCCGCACGGTCGACTTCCGCAACACGATCCTGATCCTCACCTCCAACATCGGGTCGCAGTTCCTCGTGGATCCGACGCTGGAGAACGGGGCCAAGCGCGAGGCGGTGTGGAACGCCGTCCGGAACTCCTTCAAGCCGGAGTTCCTGAACCGCCTCGACGACGTGATCCTGTTCGACGCGCTCTCCACGGACGAGCTGACCCGCATCGTGGACCTCCAGGTCGAGAAGCTGGCCGAGCGCCTCGCCGAGCGGCAGCTCACCCTCCAGGTGACGCCCGCGGCCCGCGAGTGGCTGGCCCTCACCGGCTACGACCCCCTCTACGGCGCCCGGCCGCTGCGCCGGCTGGTGCAGACGGCGATCGGCGACCAGCTCGCCCGCGAGCTGCTGTCCGGCGAGGTCCGCGACGGCGACGAGGTGGTCGTCGACCTGGACGAGGCCGCCGACAAGCTGACCGTCCAGCCGTCCCGGGGCCTGACCCTCACCAAGTGACGAGGCCGGCGCTCCGGGTTCACGGCCAGAACCCGTCGTCGCGAGCGACGACCGCGTCGGATGCCGTGCGCAGGAGCTCGGCCAGGTGGTCGTGCAGATCCTCGGCCGGGACGGCCTCGATGAGGGCCCTGCGCATGGCATGGTCGTGGTTCGCGGCGGCGGCCAGCAGGTACCCGACCCATCGGGCGGTCGGCGGCCTCTGGCCGGCGTCGGCAGCGATGGCGAAGCCGCAGGTGTTGGGCACCTCCCGGACCCCCTCGCGGGCGGGCGCGGCGGGCGGCTGGTCGGCCAGGACGGCCTCGGTCCAGACCGTGACGAGCTGTTCGACCGCGACGGGTCCGCGGCGGACCGCGCGTGCGGTCAGGTCGCGGCCGGCGTCATCGTCGCCGTAGGTGGCGGCCGTCAGCGCGCGCCCGGCCAGCAGCCCGGCGTACCAGCGGACGGCGCGGTCGGCCAGTCTGCGCCGGATCATCACACTCCCGTCGACCGGGCCCGCGGCCCTCTCCGAAAGACCGCACCGGGGGTACGGCGCCCGAGTCGCCGGATGGGCGGCGGCGCCCCGTCCTCGCAGCCCGTGATCCACGACCATGCTCAATCGCACTCCGTCCGGATGAGGGCGGTCGACCGCGCTGCGACGAACGCGCTGAAGATTTCGCGGGCCTCTCGGTTCACAGGACCTCCTCGGTGGCGTCACCTCCTCAGACACGGCAGAGGCCCGGAACTATGCCGCCGCCGATGATTGCCTTCGGTGCTTCACCGGCCCGTGTGACCGGGGTCCGGCCGGCGCACCCGGTGCGCCGGTCCGCTTGTTTTCCCAGCTTGTCGGCCTGCGGCGGGCGGCCCGGGATGCTTTCACGGTCTCTTCGAGAATTATTAAAGTTTCTTTATGGATACTGCCAGTAGCGTCCCACGGCATTGCGGCGCACCGAAATCCGGTGGCCGCGGAACGACCGTTGGGAGTGTTCTTCATGCGCAGGTCCGTCGCCTACCCCCTCGCCGCCGTGGCGGCCGTCGCGGCGCCGGTGCTCGTCGCCGCACCCGCGTCGGCGCACGGCTACGTCTCCGCACCCCCGAGCCGGCAGGCGCTCTGCGCGACGGGGGCCGTCCCCGACTGCGGCCCCATCCAGTTCGAACCGCAGAGCGTCGAGGGCCCGAAGGGGCTGAAGAGCTGCGACGGCGGCCTCAGCCAGTTCTCGGTGCTCTCCGACGAGAGCCGCGACTGGCCGGCCACGTCGGTCGGCACCAGCGTCCCGTTCCGGTGGGTGTTCACCGCCCGGCACCGGACGTCCAACTGGGAGTACTTCGTGGACGGCACGAAGGTCGCCACGGTCGACGGCGGGAACCAGCAGCCGGACGCGGTCGTGACCCACAACATCGACCTCAGCAAGTTCAAGGGCCGGCACACCGTCCTCGCGGTGTGGAACATCGGGGACACGCCGAACGCGTTCTACAGCTGCATCGACCTGAACATCGGCGGCGGGGGCGGCGGCGGTTCGCAGCCCGCGCCCACCGGCGAGCCGACCCGGGCCCCCGCCCCGACGACGCAGCCCACCACCCCGGCGCCGGCGAGCAGCAGCCGCCCGCCGGCGCCGACCGGGGAGCCCGCGTCCGGCGGAACGTGGAAGGCGGGCGAGACGTACAAGACGGGCAACGTGGTGACCTTCAACGGCGCCCGGTTCCGCTGCCGGCAGGGGCACACGGCGCTCCCCGGCTGGGAGCCGTCGCAGTTCACGCTGGCCCTGTGGCTGCCGCTGTGAGCGCCCGGCGCCGCGCGATCCTGCTGGTCGTGCTCGCCGCCGCCCTTCCGCTGACCGCCTGCGACGGCGACCCGGCGGAGACGAAGGCGGCGAGCGCCGCGTCCAAGGCCCCGTCCTCCGGGTACAACGACCAGGACGTGATCTTCCTGCAGATGATGGTCGCGCATCACGAGCAGGGGCTGGAGATGGTGCGGCTGGCCGCCGACCGCGCCGAGCGCGAGCAGGTGCGGACGCTGGCGTCCGCCGTCGACGCGACCCAGACCGAAGAGCTGAAGCTCATGAAGTCCTGGCTCGCCAAGTGGTCGAAGCCGACCACGTCGGAGGCGGCGGAGAACGCGCACCTGCACCACGGCGCCGCGCCCGCCACCGGCGCCAAGGAGATCGGCGCGCTGCGGAAGGCGAAGGGCGCCGGCTTCGAGCCCGCCTTCCTCAACCTGTTCATCGGGCACCAGGGCAGCGCGGTCGAGATGGCGCGGACGGAGCAGAGCAAGGGCGCCAGCTCCGACGCCAAGGCGTTCGCCGGCCGGGTCGTCGAGTCCCGGACGGCGGAGATCCGGCAGATGCTGCGCCTGCTCAACAGCTGACGGGCGGCGGCCCGTCCACCGGCCGCACCGGCCGGTGGACGGGCCGCCGGCGTCACACCTCCAGGTTCTCCTCGATGTCGCGGAGGCGGTGCCGGGGCGGACCGGTTACGCCGTGAGCGTGCAGGCGTTCCGTACAGTACGTACAGACTGCATAGTTCTGCCCATGAGGATGCTGATGCTGGGCGGGACGGAGTTCGTGGGACGGGCCATCACCGAGGACGCCCTTGCGCGCGGCTGGGATGTGACCGTCTTCCACAGGGGACGCCATGCGGCGCCCGAAGGCGTCGAGTCGCGGCACGGCGACCGCACCGCCGAGGACGGTCTCAAGGCGCTCCGCGACGGGGAGTGGGACGCGGTCGTCGACACCTGGTCGGCCGCGCCGTCCGCCGTGCGGGACACCGCTCGGCTGCTGCGCGGGCGCGCCGGGCGGTACGTCTACATTTCGAGCCGCTCCGTGTACCGGTTCCCCTCGCCGCCCGGGCTCGGCGAAGAGGCCGACGTGGTGGACGGCTCTCCAGACGACGGCGACGTCGACTACGCGGCCGCGAAGCGCGGTGGCGAGCTGGCGGCGCTCGACGCGTTCGGGGGCGGGGCGCTGCTGGTGCGGGCGGGCCTGATCCTTGGCCCGTACGAGAACATCGGACGCCTGCCCTGGTGGCTCACGCGGATCGCCCGAGGCGGCGCCGTTCTGGCGCCCGGTCCCCGCGATCTCGGCATCCAGTACATCGATGTCCGCGACCTCGCCGCTTGGACGCTGGACGCGGCCGAACGCGGCCTCAACGGCCCTTACAACCTGGTCAGCCCGCCCGAGCACACGACGATGGAGGAGCTGCTGCGAGCCTGCATACGGGTGACGGGGGCGAACGCCGACCTCGTGTGGACGGCCCCCGAAACGATCCTCGAAGCGGGCATCCAGCCGTGGACGGACCTTCCGGTCTGGCTTCCACCGGGCGAGGCCCACGACACCATGCACCGCAGCAACGTCACCAAGGCTCTCGAAGCGGGGCTGCGTTGCAGGCCCGTCCAGGACACGGTCGCGGACACCTGGGAGTGGCTCCAGTCGATAGGCGGCCAGGCACCGCAACGCCCCGACCGCCCCACGGTGGGGCTGGACGCCGGCAAGGAGGCCGAACTCCTGCGCTCATTCCCCACCGAATGAAAGAAAAAGAATTCGGCCATGAGCCACTAATAAATCCCGCTAGGCGATACGCGATGCCGCACGCGGGAAGCGGGCGCGCATCGCGACGATGCAGCTGTCGCGGGAGGTGGGGCCGTTGAACCGGAGGCGGTCATAGGCCGTGAACGCGGGCTCCCACGCGTCGAGTTCGTCGATCAGAGCGTGCAGGCGCTCGGTCCATTCCGCCGAACCGGCATCCGGCTCGTCGGGCGCGGCGCTGATCGCGCCCGTCAGGTAATCCTTGCGCTGTATATTGGCCGGGGTGACCGAGTGCAGGCACACATACTGGCCGCTGATGTACGAATTCCACTCCTCCCTTCCCGCGGCCCGGTCGGCCCAGTGAGCGGTGAACCAGGCTTCGAGGCGGTCCACGCCGCCCGCTTCCTCGGCGAGTGCGAACAGATCGGCCGGCACCATTTCCGCTCCATCGGAGCGCAGGTATCCCGGAAGCGGCAGACGCCGCTCCAGCATCAACCGGCGAACCTCGTCGGCATCACGGCCATGAGCGGCGCACAGATCCTCCAGAACGACGAATTGCGCGCTGACGTACGCGTCGTCTTCACCGGTCATCGGATGGTCCCCGTTGACTTCGCGGAACCGCGCGGCAATCTGCTGTTTCAGATCCGTCTCCGCCATGAGCATCCCTTCATCGTCGCCCGCACGGGATCTGCCGAGCGCCGTTCCCCGGACGTTAGCAGCCATATATTTCGCCCCTCGCCGAACTATCCGGGAGCGTGCGGCCGCATCGACCCGGGCTCCGGATCGAAGCTGTCCATTCTCAGGGTGAGAAGCGGGCATGCCGAGGGCGGCCGGACGGTGCCCCGGGCGCGGGTGACGCGCCCGGCACCGGCCTTCGCGGCGTGCGCCGCCCCGAGGCCGGCCCGGCCGGGTAGACGCGGCGGGGTCCGGTCCGCTAGAGACGGTCTATGAGCGCATTGGTACTCGGGCCCCATCTCCGGCATGTGAGTCACCACACCGCGACGATCTGGGTGGAGACCGAGCGGCCCTGCGAGGTGCGGGTCGTCAACGAGGAGCACGGCGTCGACGCGTCCGCCCGGACGTTCACCGCGCACGGCCACCACTACGCGCTCGTGGAGATCGAGGGGCTCGCGCCCGGTTCGCGCATCCCGTACCAGGTGCTGACCGACGGCGAGGCCGTGTGGCCGGAGGACGACGGCTTCCCGCCGTCCCAGATCAGGACGCTCGGCGACGACGGGAACCTGCGCATCTCGTTCGGGTCGTGCCGCCGTTCGCCCGGCACCGTGGAGCAGTTCGGGTACGACGCGCTGTCCGCGTTCGCGGAGCGGCTGCGCACCGGCGGCGACGCGGTCGCCTGGCCCGACGTCCTCCTCATGGTCGGCGACCAGGTGTACGCGGACGAGCTGAGCGACGAGATGCGCGCGTTCATCGGCGGGCGGCGCGGCCCGGACGAGCCGCCCGCCGACGAGGCCGCCGACTTCGAGGACTACACGCACCTCTACCAGCTGGCCTGGCACGGCGACCCGGCGGTC
Source organism: Actinomadura sp. (assembly GCF_044508335.1). Taxonomy (NCBI): domain Bacteria; kingdom Bacillati; phylum Actinomycetota; class Actinomycetes; order Streptosporangiales; family Thermomonosporaceae; genus Actinomadura; species Actinomadura sp. The sequence goes on along the minus strand of NZ_JBIQHY010000011.1, from coordinate 12,213 downwards.
CGCTGGCTGCTGTCGACCGTCCCCACCTTCACGATCTTCGACGACCACGACATCCGGGACGACTGGAACACCTCCTACGCGTGGCGGCGGGAGATGTGGGCCCAGCCGTGGTGGAGGGACCGCATCACCGGCGGCATCGGCTCCTACTGGATCTACCAGCACCTCGGGAACATGTCGCCGCAGGAGCGCGCGGCCGACCCCCTGTTCGAGGCGCTGCGCAAGGCGTCGGACGCGACGGGCGACGCCGGCGCCGTCCTGGACGAGTTCGCGGAGAAGGCCGACAAGGACCCTGCCAGTACGCGTTGGAGCTATGCCCACGACTGGGGCGGCACCCGCCTGATCGTCGTCGACAGCCGCTGCTCCAGGCTGCTCACCGGGGGCCGCCGCGGCATGCTCGACGACGAGGAGTTCGAGTGGCTGGACGGCCAGTGCCAGGGCGGCATGGACCACCTGCTCATCGCCAGCTCCCTCCCCTACCTGCTCCCGATGGCGATCCACCACGCGGAGTCGTGGAACGAGGCCGTCGCCGAGGGCGCCTGGGGCAGGCGGGGCGCGGCCCTGGGGGAGAAGATCCGCCAGGCCGCCGACCTGGAGCACTGGGCCGCGTTCGAGCGGTCGTTCCGGGACGTCGCGGCCGACGTCGTCGCCGTCGGGCGCGGCGAGCGCGGCCCCGCGCCGGCGAGCATCTCGTTCCTGTCCGGCGACATCCACTACTCCTACCTGGCGCGGGTCACCGAGCCCGGCACGCGGTCGAAGGTGTCGCAGATCGTCTGCTCGCCGCTGCGGAACCCGCTGCAGGGCAGGTTCAGGTGGGCGAACCGCATCGCGTACTCGCGGGCGTCGGGCGGCCCGTTCCGGCTGCTGGCGAAGCTCGCGAAGGTGCCCGCGCCGCCCATCCGGTGGCGCATGACCGACGGCCCCTGGTTCCACAACGCGATCGCGACCGTCGAATTGTCGGGCCGCGACTGCGACGTGCGCTGGGAAACTCCGCACGACGGCGGCACGCTCACCGAGATGGGCCGCGCCCGTATCACATGACGCCCGGCCATGGCCCGGCACGAGGAAAGGAAAACACGTCCAAAAAAACTTAACGGTCGGTGGTCAAGCCACCACAACGAGCAAGAAAGTGAAAGGTTTCGAGAATCCCGCGGCTCCCGGACCTGAGCCCGCGACCTGCTTCTTCCCGTAAAGATCATGCCGAAGCGCCGGGCCGGGCCGAAACGGCTGGTAGCGTCCCGCGCGGCTGCCCAATTCGTTGTTACCGAGCAGTCGCCAACGGGCGGTCCGTCATGAAAGAGTGGCGAATCGCCGTATCGACCTACTGGGCTGCAGGGCTTCACTACGCTATAGGCGCCCGGGGTCGCTACATCGAGTGGGCACGCTGTGAGCTCCCGTGTTGAGGAAGGACGGTGCCGCATGGATCGCTGCGCGCTGTTCGTAGACGCCGGCTATCTGCTGGCGGACGGCGCCATGGCTGTGCACGGCACGCGCCACCGTGAGACGGTCTCGTGGGACTTCGGCGGGCTGCTGCAACTCCTGGGCAACCTCGCGCGGGAGCGCACCGGCCTGCCCCTGATGCGCTGCTACTGGTACGAGGCGACGATCGAGGGCCGCCGCTCGCCGGAGCACGACGCGCTCGCCGACCTGCCCGGGCTCAAGCTGCGGCTCGGCCGCGTCCGCCCCGGCCGCCGCGAGGGCGTCGACACCGAGATCCACCGCGACCTGATGACCCTGGCCCGCAACGGCGCGCTCGCCGACGCCGTCCTGGTCAGCGGCGACGAGGACCTCGCCCAGATCGTCGCCGACGCGCAGGACCTCGGCGTCCGCGTCACCGTCGTGCACGTCGCCGTCGACGGCAACTGGACGATCTCCCGGGTGCTGCGCCAGGAGTGCGACGACCTCATCGAGATCGGGGCCGGCCACCTGCGCCCCTACGTCAACCTGCTCGCCGGCGTCGACGGGGCCTCGTCCGGGTCCTCGCTGTCCGGCTCCTCGTACGGGACGAGCCCGCTGTCCAACGGGCACGGCGGCGCCAACGGGCACGGCGGCTCGCTCGGCCCCCTGCAGACGGCCTCGCAGAACGGGCCGCCGCCCGCGTCCCCGGTCAGCGGGCCGCCGGCGCCGTCCGGCTCGCCCGTCCGCGACCTCGGCCCGGCGATGACCGGCGGGCTGAACAGCGGCTCCTCCGGCGGCAACACCGGCCCGATGCCCGCGCCCGGCGGATCCGGCGGCCTCCCCGGATCGTCCTACAGCACGGGCGGCCAGCAGGCCCCGCTCCAGACCGCCACGACCTCCGGCCCTTCGCCGCTGCCGCAGCCGTCGCCCGCCCCGGCGCCCTCCGCGCCGCCGATGCCGGCGCCGCCGAGCCCCGGCCCGCAGTACAGCTCGTCGCCCGTCCCGGCGCCGTCGCCCCCGCCGCCCCCGCAGACGATGCCGGCGCAGCAGCAGGGCGGGCAGCACGGCCCCTACACCGGCCCGCAGCAGATGTCCCCCGTCCCGGCGCAGAACACCCCGACGCTCGCGGACGCGGTCAAGGCCGCCCACCAGGAGGGCCAGGACTTCGGCGAGTCCGTCGCCCGGGACGCGCCCGCGCTGTGGCTGGAGGCCGTCCTCGCCCGCAAGCCGCGCATGCCGTCCGACCTGGAGGCGCGGCTGCTGCAGGGCTCCTCCCTGCCGATCGACTTCCTCCTGCACGACGAGGTGCGGCACGCGCTGCGCCGCGGTTTCTGGGACGCGCTAGAACGTTCCCGCAGGTGAGCTGACAGGTACGCGGCGGTATTCGACGATCATCGTTGATTCGCCCGCTTCGGCCGCACGCCGCCGGGTAGCGTGGAAGCGTGACGCATGTGACGGAAGACGATCTCGACGACCTGGAGTTCGACACCCTGCGCACCGGCGATCACATCTCGGCGGCCCGCCGGCTGTCCGAGCTGGCCGAGTCGGTCTCCGGTGGGGTGTCACGCGCCAACGTCCTGCTGCGCGCCGGCGAGCAGTGGCAGCACGCCGGCGACCACGAGCGCGCCGCCGAGCTGTACCGCAAGGCCATCGAGGACGGCGGCGAGACCTACGGCGACCCCCGCGCCTACCTCGCCGACGCGCTGTTCGAGCTGGGCCGCGCCGACGAGGCCCGCACGCTCCTCGACCAGATCCGCGCCGACAGCCCGCGCGACCCCGAGGTGTACCGGGCCGTCGCCGAGGTGCTGTACGCCCAGGGCGACGCGACCGGCGCCCACGAGTGGGCCACGAGCGGCGCCGACGTCGTCCTCGCCCTCCGCGACCGCGCCGTCGGCACCGGCATGGGCGGCGGCCCCGACGAGGCCCCGGCCTCCGGCGACGCCGACTCCCTCACCCCGGGCCCGGACGACGTCGCCATCGCCGAGGACAGCCTGGAGGCGCTCCTGCGGCTGCGCTACCGGGCCCGCGTCGACCTCGGCCGCGGCGAGGACGACTACGACGCCCTCCTGGACGACCTTCTCAAGAACGCCTGAGTCAGAGCCCGGCGATCAGCTCGCTGAGGGATTGGGCGACGGACGCCGGAGGCTCGTGCTCGATCACCTGCCAGCCGCGCAGACGCGCCTCTCTGCCCGCTTCCTCGTGCGCCCGGTCCGAATGGGTACGGAGGTAGCCGCAGGGCGCCTCGGGCCAATCTGGGGCCGTGGGGAGGGCATCCTGCGGGGACTCGTGGTCATGCGCGCCCCGCCGCGGCAGGTCCGCGTCCACGAACACGAATCCGGCGATGGGCCGGTGGGCCGCGCGCTGCGCGAGGGCGATGCCCGGCAGGAGGGGGCCGGCGGCGCCGTGCGCGACGAGGACGAGCGGCACCGCCGGATCGGTCGCGGTGATGATCAGCGAGACGCGCGCGATGTAGCGGGGGCCGGTCGCGTCCGGGACGTCCGGCGCCACCACGTCCAGACCGTACGAGCGGAGCATCTCGGGCATATCGCCCCAGGAGGACGCCTTGGCCTCCGGGGCGTGCAGCAGGACGACGGTTCCGGGTGTCACGCGCCGAACCTACACGGCGGTCCGCGGGCGCGTGAGCGGGGTCAATAGGCTCTGAGCGTGAGCGATCGCGACGAGCTGCTGCAACTGATCAAGGACAAGGCCGTGGTGCACGGCGACTTCGTGCTGTCGTCGGGCAGGCGCGCGTCCTGGTACGTGGACCTGCGCCGGGTCACGCTGGACGGGGCCGCGGCGCCGCTGGTGGGACGGGTCATGCTGGACGAGACCGCCGACCTCGACTACGAGGCGGTCGGCGGGCTCACCCTGGGCGCCGACCCGGTCGCGACCGCGATGCTGCACGCGGCCGCCGCGCGCGGGCGGAGGCTGGACGCGTTCGTCGTCCGCAAGGCGGGCAAGGCGCACGGGCTGCAGCGCCGCATCGAGGGGCCGGACGTCGCCGGGCGGCGCGTCCTCGCGGTCGAGGACACCTCCACCACGGGCGGGTCCGTCCTGACGGCGGTGGAGGCGCTGCGGGAGGCGGGCGCGGAGGTCGTGGCGGTCGCGACGATCCTGGAGCGGGGCGCGGCCGGACGCATCGCGGAGGAGGGCCTCGCGTACCGCCACCCCTTCGACGTGGCGGATCTCGGGCTCTAGCTCTTGGCCTTCACGAACCACTGCCCGCGCTGGCCCGCGGGCTTCTGCGGCTGCACCTCGCCGTAGATGACGACCTTCAGGGAGCCGCCGTTGGTGGCGACGACCTGGAGGGGCGCCTGGTCGTACTTGAGCGTCACCCCGGTCTGGAGCGTGCCGTTGGTGAGCACCTCGCCGCGGGTGTCGGCGACGCGGACGACCACGTTCGTCGGCTGGCCGGTCACGCTGATCACCAGCGGCACGTCGGCCGCCGGCGTCGTCTTCTCCTTGCTGCTCGGGGACGTCTTGCCGCCGCCGTCGGACGGTGAGGCGACGGATGGTCCTGCCTGGTCGGGTTCGCCCGTTACCGCGTTGAACAGAGCCATGCCGCCCACCACGAGGAGGGCCAAGGCGGCCACCACGGCCAGTGCCGCGATCAGAATGCGCGCGAGACCCCTAGGGTCCGACCGATGACGTCCCACATGGGGAGGTTAGCGATAAGTGTCACCGCTGAGCGACGGACGTGACTCTTCGGGACCATTCTTATTCGGACCCTGGTCCGCTTTACGCCCCTTGAGCACCTCCCGGATGATCGGAATCACCGACAGGATCAGGATCACCGCGACCCCCGGCAGGATGTACCGCTCGATGTCCGGCACCTCGGAACCGAGGAAGTGGCCGAGCAGGAACAGGGCGTCCGTCCAGGCGATGCCGCCGATGGCGTTCCAGACGAAGAACCGCTTCGCGTCCATGCCCAGCATCCCGGCGAGCGGGTTCAGGAACGTCCGGACGATCGGGATGAACCGGGCCAGCACCACGGCCTTCGCCGGGCCGAACCGGTTGAAGTAGTACTCGGCCTTCTCGACCCACTCCTGCTTGAAGATGCGCGAGTCGGGCCGGTCGAACAGCTTGCGGCCGTACCTGGCGCCGAGCCAGTGGCCGAGCTGCGCGCCGGCGACCGCCGCGACCGGGCCCCCGACGAGCAGCCAGGGCAGCGACAGGGGCTGGAACTCCTGCCCGTTGACGGTCGAGACCGCCGTGAGGATCCCCGCCGTGAAGAGCAGCGAGTCGCCCGGGAGGATGCAGCCGAACAGCAGTCCGGTCTCCGCGAAGATGATGGCGAGCACGCCGATCGTCGCGAACGTACCGAAGAGCTGCAGCCATGCGGTCGGGTGCAGCCACTCGGTGATGCTTAGGGGAAGGGTCGTGAGATCCACACGGCGAGCGTACCTTTCATCGCACTCCGGGAAGGCGGGATACTGAGGGTGGACGGCATGCCCGACCCGGAGACCATGTGACCTGGGCGCTCACCTGGGTACACGGACGTCCGGGTGCCACCGCCCGGCTCCAGCTGCCCGGCGGCACCGCTGCGTATGAAAGGACGCTGACAATGCCCATCGCAACGCCCGAGGTCTACGCGGAGATGCTCGACCGTGCGAAGCAGGACGGCTTCGCCTTCCCCGCGATCAACGTGACGTCCAGCCAGACGCTGAACGCCGCGCTGCGCGGCTTCGCGGAGGCCGAGAGCGACGGGATCGTGCAGGTGTCCACCGGCGGAGCCGAGTACCTGTCCGGTTCCACCGTGAAGGACATGGTCACCGGGGCGACCGCGCTCGCCGAGTACGCCCGGGTGGTGGCCGACAAGTACCCGGTGAACATCGCCCTGCACACCGACCACTGCCCGAAGGACAAGCTCGACGGCTTCATGCGTCCGCTGATCAAGATCTCCCAGGAGCGGGTGGCGCGCGGCGAGGAGCCGCTGTTCCAGTCGCACATGTGGGACGGGTCCGCCGTCGAGCTGCACGAGAACCTGCGGATCGCCGCCGAGCTGCTCGACCAGTGCGCCAAGGCCCGGATCATCATGGAGATGGAGATCGGCGTCGTCGGCGGCGAGGAGGACGGCGTCGCCAACGAGATCAACGAGAAGCTGTACACGACGCCCGGCGACGCGATCGCGACCGCCGAGGCCGTCGGCGTGGGCGAGAAGGGCCGCTACATCCTCGCCGCGACGTTCGGCAACGTGCACGGCGTCTACAAGCCGGGCTCGGTCAAGCTGCGCCCCGAGGTGCTCAAGGAGATCCAGGACGCGGTCGGCGCCAAGTTCGGCAAGGAGAAGCCGTTCGACCTCGTGTTCCACGGCGGCTCCGGCTCGTCGCTGGAGGAGATCCGCGAGGCCGTCTCCTACGGCGTCGTCAAGATGAACATCGACACCGACACGCAGTACGCGTTCACCCGCCCGGTCGCGGACCACATGTTCCGCAACTACGACGGCGTCCTGAAGGTGGACGGCGAGGTCGGCAACAAGAAGCAGTACGACCCGCGCTCGTGGGGCAAGGCGGCCGAGGCCGCGATGGCCGCCCGCGTCGTCGAGGCGGCGGAGCACCTCCAGTCCGCCGGCAAGAAGCTGAAGTAAAGAACCCGCAACAGCGGCCCCAGGGATGCCCCTGGGGCCGCGTTGTTTGACGAAACTCGGGTAGTGTCCGGCGTGTGGCACTGCCCCGTACGTACGAGTCACAGAACTGCTCGGTCGCCCGCTCGCTCGAAGTCGTCGGCGACCGCTGGACGATGCTGGTCATCCGGAGCGCCTTCCAGGGCGTGCGGCGCTTCGACGACTTCCAGGACGTCCTCGGCGTGGCGCGCAACGTCCTCACCGACCGGCTGAACCGGCTGTGCGACGAGGGCATCATGCGCCGCGTCCCGTACCAGGAGCGCCCGGCGCGCTTCGAGTACCGCCTCACCCGCAAGGGCGTCGAGCTGTGGCCGGCGGTGATGACCCTGCTGATGTGGGGCGACCGCCACTACGCGCCCGACGGCCCGCCGCTGATCATCGGCCACCGCGGCTGCGACGGCCGGCTGACGCCGGACTTCACCTGCGACTCCTGCGGCGCGCGCCTCGGCCCGTCCGACGTGGCCCCGCGCCCCGGCCCGGCCGCCTGACCCAATGGGTTGCTTCAAGCAACTTTATGCGGTCCAATAAGTTGCATGAAGCAACTCGATGTGCGCGGCGCGGCCCACATTGACGACGTGCGGATCCGCCCGTACGGGATCACCGACGGCCCCCGCGTCCGCCGGATGTCCGAGCGGCTCTCGGCCGCCAGCCTCTACACGCGCTTCTTCTCGGGGACGCCCCGCATCCCCGACCACTATGTGGGCCTGCTCGACCGCCTCGACCACTGGGACCGCGACGCCCTGGTCGGCCTGGACGGCGACGAGATCGCCGGCATCGCCGAGTACATCCGCGCCCCCGCGCGGCCCTGGCGGGCGGACGTGGCCGTCCTCGTCACCGACCCGTGGCAGCACCAGGGCCTGGGCAGCACCCTCGTCGGCTACCTGGCGCAACTCGCGGCAAGGCGCGGCATCACCGAGTTCGACGCCGACGTCATCCTCACGAACCGGCAGGGGCTCCAGTTCGTCCACCGCGGCTGGCCGTCCGCCCGCGCCACCCCGGACGGAGGCGCGGCCCACTTCACCCTCCCGCTGCCGATCTCCTCCCCGGCCGGAACCTGAAGGCGCCCTCGCCGCCGGGCAGGCCGAGCCGGGCTTCGAGATGCACGGTCGGCAGAAGCGCCGGATGCGTTCCGCGGCGACCCGGGCGTTACTGGCCAGTAGCGGCCGCCGGACAAGGCCGGAGACGGCACAAAGGATCTTGAAATCGGGGGAAGTCGATCTTTACAGTGCTACCGGCTGGAACGGTCCCAAGCGCCGCGACCGGCGCACCAGAAAGGCACCCCACCCCATGAAACCCTCCCCCGTGCTCGGCTGCGGCCGCTGCTCCGGTCCGCCCGCCTGCTGTCCGCCCTCGCGCTGGCCGTCCCGGCCCTCCTCGCCGTCGGCGCCGCGCCCGCGGCCGCGGCCCCCGGCGAGAACGCGCCCGTCGAGTTCGACTTCGGCGACTGCCCCGACCAGCTGCCCGTCGGCGCCGACCCCGCCGACTGGCAGTGCGCGATCATCGTCCTCGGCAGCGGCACCATAAAGCTCGGCTCGATGACGCAGGAGATCACCGAGCCGATCTCGATCACCATGCAGAGCGGCTACGACCACGAGACCAACGAGCCCATCAACATCTTCGTGAGCATGCGGTCCAAGGCGATGACCGTGCCGGACGGCGCGCTCGGCATCCCGGGGACCGGGTCATTGCCGCTGCTCGGCCTCAAGGTCAAGACCAAGTACGTCGGCGACTTCAGGCTCTACACCACCGACCAGGGCCAGTACGCCTCCACGATCGACATGAGGATCAAGCTCAAGAACGATCTGCTCGGCGATGACTGCTACATCGGCACCAAGAAGGCGCCGGTCTCGCTCAACCTCATCGGCGACGACAGTTCGGTCGAGTGGTTCGACAACGCCATCGCCATGAAGATGAACGACACGGCGTTCTCCGTGCCCGCCAGCAGCTGCGGGCTCTTCGGCTGGCTCGTCGACTTCCGGGCCGGGCTGCCGTCGGCGTCCGGGAACAACGCCGCGAACTTCCAGATGTACCTGACGAGCAAGAGCTACACCGAGCTGTTCCCGGCCATGCGCACCCGGGCCACGATGTCCGGTTCGACGGCGCCGAAGCTGACCGACCGGGTCGCTTCCCTGTTCGGATCCGCCAAGTAGCACCCGCCCGTGCGCGGGCGCATCCCGGTCCCGGGGCGTGCCCGCGCACGGGTCCGGCGGGGCGGGACCCAGGTTGAGCCGCGCCCGCCCGGCCTGCTTACGATGACCCGCATGACCCAGAACCTGCTCGGCGGCCCTCCTCCGACCGAACTGCCGGACAACATCGAAGCCCGGACGGCCTTGGAGAACGGCGTCGACCCGTTCGAAGTCGCCGCACGCCACCCGGACTACCCGGCCGCGTGGGCCGAGCTGGCCGACCGTGCCTTCGCCAACGGCTCCGTCATCGACTCCTACGCGTTCGCCCGCACCGGCTACCACCGCGGCCTTGACCAGCTCCGCCGGGCCGGCTGGAAGGGCCACGGACCCGTCCCCTGGGAGCACGAGGCCAACCGCGGCTTCCTGCGCGCCCTGCACGCCCTCGGCCGCGCCGCCGCCGCCATCGGCGAGGAGGACGAGGCCGAGCGCTGCAAGACGTTCCTGCGCGACAGCAGCCCCACGGCCGCCGACGTCCTCAACGGCTCCTGATCGAGCGCGCCCCACCTGACCAGCGAGGCGGATCGGGCTCCGGTTTCCTTGGCGCCGAGGTGCGGGTACGCTTTGATCGCAAGAGGCCCCTTCGCGCTTGCGGCGACCGGGGCCTTCGTCGTGGGAAGGGAAAGTGGCATGCCTGCCATCGTTCTTGTCGGTGCCCAGTGGGGAGATGAGGGCAAGGGCAAGGCAACAGACCTGCTCGGCGGGGACGTCGACTACGTCGTCCGCTACCAGGGCGGCAACAACGCCGGCCACACGGTGGTCATCGGCGACAAGAGCTACGCGCTGCACCTGCTGCCGTCCGGGGTCCTGTCGCCCGGCGTCGTCCCGGTCATCGGCAACGGCGTGGTGATCGACCCGGCCGTGCTGCTGCAGGAGATCGACGGGCTGCGGGAGCGGGGGATCTCCTGCGAGCGCCTGCTGATCTCGGCGAACGCGCACCTGATCATGCCGCACCACCGGGCCCTCGACAAGGTCACCGAGCGGTACCTCGGCAAGGCCCGGATCGGCACGACCGGGCGCGGCATCGGCCCGGCCTACGCCGACAAGATCAACCGGATGGGCATCCGCGTCCAGGACCTGTTCGACCCGAACATCCTGACCCAGAAGCTCGACCTGTCGCTGCGCGAGAAGAACCAGGTGCTGACGAAGGTCTACAACCGGCGCCGCATCGAGACGGGGCCGATCGTCCAGGAGTACCTGGGCTACGGGGAGCGGCTGAAGCCGTTCGTCGCCGACACCACGCTCGTCCTCAACAAGGCGCTGGACGACGGCAAGGTCGTCCTGCTGGAGGGCGCCCAGGGCACGCTGCTGGACATCGACCACGGCACCTACCCGTTCGTGACGTCGTCCAGCCCGACCGCCGGCGGCGCGTGCTCGGGCTCCGGCGTCGGCCCGACGAAGATCACCCGCGTGATCGGCATCCTGAAGGCGTACACGACCCGCGTGGGCTCTGGACCGTTCCCCACCGAGCTGCTGGACGAGCAGGGCGAGTACCTGCGCAAGACCGGCGGCGAGTACGGCGTCACCACGGGCCGCGACCGCCGCTGCGGCTGGTTCGACGCCGTCATCGCCCGCTACTCGACCCGCGTCAACGGCATCACCGACTACTTCCTCACCAAGCTGGACGTCCTGTCCGGCCTGGAGCGGGTCCCGGTGTGCGTCGCCTACGACGTGGACGGCACGCGCATGGACGAGCTCCCCACGACCCAGACCGACTTCCACCACGCCAAGCCGATCCTGGAGTACCTGGACGGCTGGCAGGAGGACATCAGCGGCGCCAAGAAGTTCGAGGACCTCCCCCCGAACGCGCAGGCGTACGTCCGGGCCCTGGAGGAGATGTCCGGCGCCCAGATCTCCGCGATCGGCGTCGGCCCCGGCCGCGACCAGACACTTTCCCTACGGTCTCTTGTCTGACGTTCTTCACCGCGCGTCCGGTCACGGACGGTAACGTGCGTGCGGTGATCTCAACCGTCGAGGTGCACGGACACCGGGGGGCACGCGGCCTCCGTCCGGAGAACACCCTGCCCGGCTTCTCCCACGCCCTCGACCTGGGCGTCGACGCCGTAGAGCTGGACGTGGGCCTGTCGTCCGACGGCACGGTCGTCCTGAACCACGACCAGACCCTCCTGCCGAGGAACCTCACCGACACGGGCCCCGCCCAGCCCGACGACCCGGCCTTCCCCTACGTGGGCAAGCCGATCCGCGAACTGACCCTCGCCCAACTCCGCACGGTCGACGCAGGCGCCGGCGCAGGCATCCCCACCCTCGCCGAGGCGTGCACCCTTCTAGCCTCGACAGAAGTGGCGCTCTCCGTAGAACTCAAGACCGACCCCGAGTGGACGGACGAGGAGGTGGCCCTCTTCACCGCCGCCGTAGCGGACGTCCTGAGGTCGCACGGCGTCACAGGCCGCGCCCGCCTCCTGGCCTTCGACTGGCGCGTCTTGACCGAGGCCGCCGACCACTACCCGGACCTCGGCCGCGTGGCGCTCATAGAGCGCAAGACCCTGGTAGCGGACACCGCCTGGCTCGCGGGCCTCTCCCCGGCCGACCCCGTGGCCGCCGCCCTGGCCATCGGCGCGACGGCCCTCTCCCCGGAACACGCCATAACCACACCCGACCTCGTGGACGCGGCCCACGCCCTGGCCCTCCCGGTCATCGTCTGGACGGTCAACGACTACGAGGACATGACCCGCTTCATCAAGTACGGCGTGGACGCGATAGTCACCGACTACCCCGACCGCCTCCAATCCATCCTGGCGGCAACCCCAACGCCCTAACAAAGAACAACGACCACGAGCACAGGCACAACAGACCGCAACAAAGTCGCGAGGATCGCCTGCGTTACCGACGGGAATTCCAGCGGGTCGCCCCCTGGACCAACACAGCCCCTCTTGGACGAGCACGATTCACACGCTCTTGGACCAGACCCGAGCCGAAGCACCGACCGAAGCGACAGGCACGGGCAGGCACGCGGAGGGCGCTCTGCGCCCGGAGCGGGCATGCCCGGCGACG
>NZ_JBIQHY010000069.1:0-34555 GCF_044508335.1 Actinomadura sp. | reverse complement strand
CCTGCTCGGCAACCCCTGGATGCCGACCGGTTACACCACGACCTGAATAGTTACATGGGTTTCGCCTTTCGGGAGTGCCTTGCCTGCTGCGGCGCTCCCGGCGACCCCTACGTCGAACCGCCTACCGTGACGACGAGGGGAGCACCCACATCGATACAGCGTTCATGGGTCTCACCTCCTCGCGCGATGCCACGGCCTCCGGCACGGTAACAGCCGCTCGCCGTCCGGCCAACTCCTTTTCCGGTGGCGCCGGGCAGGGTTGGCCGTGGGTTCGGAGCGGCACTAACTTTGCCGAAGTGGATCTGTTCTCTCGCTCTTGGACGGCGTTGCGCGCGGCGGTCGGCGGACTCTCGGGCGACGACTGGGAGCGCCCGTCCGGCTGCGCCGGCTGGCTCGTCCGCGACCTGGTGTGCCACCTGGTCATCGACGCCCAGGACGTCCTGATCACCCTGGTCACGCCGGCCGACGCCGAGCCGACCGCGGATGCGGTCACCTACTGGAAGCTCGTCGACCCACCGACCGGCGACGACCCGCTCGACGCGCTGATCCCGCGGCTGGCCGCCGCCTACGGCGACCCGAGCCTGCTGAGGTTCCACTTCGACGACGTCGGCTCCGCCGCCGGCCGCGCCGCGGAACTCGCCGACCGCGACCTCCGGGTCAGCACCCAGGACATGGTCCTGACCGCCGGCGACTACCTGTCCGCGTACGTCATGGAATGGACGCTGCACCACCTCGACCTGATCGCGCACCTGCCCTCGGCCGCCGATCCGCCGCCCGAGACCCTCGCCGCCGCGCGGGAGGGACTGGAGAAGATCGCCGGTGCGCCGTTCCCGGCGTCGCTCTCCGACAAGGACGCGCTGCTCATCGGCACCGGGCGCCGCTCCCCGACAGAGGCCGAGAGGGCCGCGCTGGGAGAGCTGTCGGCGGAACTCCCCTTCGTCCTCGGCTGACCCGCGATTCCGTCACCCGGACGAGACGGCTGAGCCGCTGTGCGGACGGGTCTGGTCGGCGGCGACCAGGTCGGCGAATTCGGTGGCCAGGGGGCTCAGCGCGTCCCACTGGCGGGCGGCCCAGCCCACCGTGATGGGGGAGAGCGCCGGGATCGGGACGGTCCGCACCGTACTGGACGGCGCGAGCGCCAGCCTGGGCAGGGACGGCAGGACGGCGTGGCCGACGCCGAGTTCGGCGAGGAGGACGGCCGTGTCCCAGTCGGCGACCCCGGCGGTCTCCGAGGGCGTGCATCCGAGGCGGACGAAGTTCTCCTCAAGGCGCCGGTGCGAAGCCGAATTGGCCGGATGCGCGATGTAGCGGATACCGCGCAGGTCCGACGGCTCGATGGTGCTCCTGTCGGCGAGCGGGTCGGCGGCGTTGACCACGAGCACCCATGGCAGGTCGGTGACCGGGCGCTGCTGGATGTCGGCCACCGGCCCGTCGAGGGTGATCCATGCCAGGTCCACCTGGCCGCCGCGCAGCAGCTCCAGGCAGCGGCGGGTGGATTGGGCGGACTGGAAGTGCAGGGTCGCTTCCGGGTGCCGGTCGCGGAAGGCGGTGATGGCGTCCGGCATGAAGTGCCGCACGGTCACGCCCCCGGTGGTGATCTTCAAGGTGCCGCCGTTGCCGTCGCGGAGCTCCCGGAGGTGGCGCAGCGCGGCGTCGAGCGAGGCGATGCCGGTCAGCGCCGCCTGGTACAGGACCTGGCCCGCGTCCGTCGGGGAGACTCCGCGGGGCCGGCGTTCGATCAGCGTGAGGCCGATCTCCCGTTCGAGCCGCCTGACGTGCTGGCTGACCGCGGGCTGGCTGCAGGAAAGGTCGCGCGCCACGGCGCTCAGGTTGCGGCTCTCGCACACGGCCAGGAAGACCCGCAGATCGTCGAGCGTCACTCACCAAAGGTATCGCTTAGAGATCCATAAGGAAATCCAAGAATTGACTGGAGTCTGCTGCCGATCCAAGCTACCTCCTACGGAACCGGACGGTTTCCGCTAGCGGCGGCAACCCGCCCGCGAAGCCTGCGCCGTGCGCTGGTGCCCCGGGACATACGGTCGGACGGCGGATGGGCGAGCGGGCGGGTGCCGACCTTCGAGTAGGGGGACAGGCGATGCGCGCCGATGCCGAGGCGGAGAGACTGCTGCTCGCCAAAGGGGCGGATCGTGTGGAGCATCCGGGTGGCACGTTGCTGGCTCATCTACGGCGCGTCCACGCGGTGCTCGGCGATTGGGGAGCGCGCCCAGAACTCCGTCTCGCCGGCCTGTGCCATGCCTTCTATGGAACCGACGGCTTCGCTACGGCACTCGGCGCCCGCACGCGGCGGGAGGAGTTGAGCCGGGTCATCGGGGCGGAGGCCGAACGCCTGGTCTACCTGTATGCGAGCTGCGACCGCTCCCGGTCCTATCCGCATCTGGCTTCGCCTGACGGCCCTTTCACCGACCGCTTCACCGGGACCGCTCTTCGTCCTCCGGCGGCGGACCGCCGCGACTTCGCCGAACTCACCGTCGCCAACGAACTCGACGTGATGGCCGCGTCCCCCGAACTGCGCGCCGCGCACGGTGATTCGCTGGCCGAGCTGTTCACGGCCTGGCGGCCGCTGCTCAGCCCGTCCGCGATCCGCGCCGTCCGCGCCTTTCGCCGTTGAAGCGCCCGCCTAGTCGTGCAGGGCACGAAGTTGCCGGGTGTGGCCGGGGATCTCAGACTCCGCGAGGCCGGTGACGAGGTCTCGCACCCGCATCGGCTGGTCGACGAGGACCTCGCCCTTGGACAGCAGCAGGGCGGGCACGGGCGTGTCGAGTTCGGCCTCGCCGCATGACATGGCGAGCGCGCACAAGGCGTCCGCCTGGTGGCCGATGCGGTTCCGGAGTCCCGCGCCGCCGCCGGTGAGCGTGACGACGCGGTCGATGGTCCATGCGTCCTGCGCCAGGCGGTTGTCGTAGGTCGTGACCGCTCCGGTGGCGGCGGACGAGACGGCCGCGATCGTGGCGGTGTTGATCAGGACGACGTGCGCCGGGATCTGGTCGGCGCTCCACTCGCCGGGCGGCGGCGCGGCTCCGGGCTCGGCCGCGGTGGCGGCGGCGTCCAGCAGCGCGCCGTACGCGGCCCGCAGCGGTGCGGTGTCCATCATGTCTGCTTCCTCCTGCCGGCGCGTCAGGCGTGCGCGCTGGACATCTCCCAGGGCGCCTGCGGCAGGACGTCCCCGGTCTCCAGCAGCGACTTGAGGTTCGCCATGACGGCCGGCCACCCGCTCGAAATCCCGTCGAGCATCTCCCGGTTGGGCAGGTTCTCGTGGGTCACGGTGAGACGCACGATGTCCTGGTGCGGCTCGACGAGGAACGTGACGACCGACGGTTCCCGCTGGGCGTCGGGGCTGTCCTCGAAGGTGATGACCAGCCGCACCGGGGGCTCGGCTTCGAGCACCCGTCCGACGACGTCGACGGCGCCCGACCCGTCGGTGCGGCGGTGCTCCCAGGACGAGCCCGGCCGCCAGTCCGAGACGTTGGCGTGCCCCCAGTAGCGCGCGGTGAGGTCGGCGTCCGTCAGGGCCTGCCACACCTGCTCGGCGCCGGCGCGGATGTAGGTGACATAGACGTAGTTCGGTACGGACGTATCGGTCATGGCGTACTCCTCTGCGCGATTCTTGATGGCACTGAGCGCCTGCAGGCGCGGCTTGTCGAACACGGAGATCCAGCGCTCCTCGATCTCGTGGATCGGCGCCGGATTCAGGTAGTGGAGCCGCTCCCGCCCACGCCGGACGACGGTGACCAGGCCGGCCCGCACCAGGACGTCGAGGTGCTGCGTCGCCGACTGGCGCGCCATGTCCAGCCGCTCGCACAGTTCGCGCAGCGTCTGCCCGTTCTGCTCGCGCAGGCGGTCGAGCAGCAGGCGCCGGGTAGGATCGGCCAGCGCCTTGAAGACGGCGTCCATCGTGTTCGCTCCGTGGCTCACCCGGCCATTATGCAGGTATTTACCTGCCTATCGTCAAGGCCGCGTGAGATAGTGGGGGCATGGGGACCGATCTTTCGGCGTTCGCCGAGTTGATACCGCGCGACCATGGCCTGTGCGTCGTCAGCACGCTGCGGAGCGATGGGAGCATCCAGTCGTCCGTGGTCAACGCCGGTGTACTGGAGCATCCGCTGGGGGGCGGGCGGGTCGTCGGGCTCGTCGCCAGGGGCGGGTCGCGCAAGCTGGACAACCTGCGCGCCGACCCCCGGGCGACGATCGTCGTCCGGGCGGGCTGGCAGTGGGCGGCGGTCGAGGGCGACGCGCAGATCATCGGCCCGGACGACCTGCACCCCGACGTCGACGGCGAAGCGCTGCGGCTGCTGCTCCAGGACGTCTTCCGGGCCGCGGGCGGCACGCACGACGACTGGGACACCTACGACCGGGTCATGGCGCAGGAACGGCGGGCCGCCGTGCTCATCGCGCCCCGCCGCGTCTACACCAATCCGCAGACCTCGTAGGCCCGGACGGCGCTGACGGCCCCGGCGGCGACGTGCGAGCGTCAGACGGCCTTGAGGGCATCGACGACGCTGAGCAGGTGCAGGCGGCAGAAACGGTGCTGGAATGCCGAAAAATGGACGATTCCATTGGTGGCGGACGGTTTTTCGTCGTGATCGTCCGGGGGAGAGCGCGGTCGTCGCCGGCCGTCACGCGTGCTGACCGATACCATTACCGGGCCGCCGAAAACCGTTACTGGGCATGCATCAATCTCGGGAAGATGTCCGCAATAACTGATCCGCTAGGGATTTGTATCGGATGGGGGAGCCTCGTATCCGGCTCGGCGGCAGAGCCTCTTCTAGATCGAATCATTCGTGATCGCAGAACGTCGGACACGAATTTTTCGCACCCGGTGAGGAGACTGTCAACCGGTTCCGCCGGATCCTCGGCCGCAGTGCGCTTCCCGCGACGAAATCGGCCCTGAGCTGCGCCGACTTCGTGTTCGCGGCGCGCCTGGGGCCGCTGGGACGGGTGGCGCGGGGACGTCCGGCGCAACCGGGGAGGCCGCCCGGATGGGCGCTGGAAACGAGCCGCTCGCGTCACACCGGCGGCTAGTTGCACATTAAACTCAGCAATCCCAAGTCGATCACGTCGGCACTCGCGGGCGCGGACGGAACACGGTTTGCAGCCCCCACTCGCCTGTGGCTGATTACGGTCAGGTGGGAGCGCCTTGCGTCTGGTGATCGTTCGTTTCAGTATGGCGTGAGAGTTTCACGCAACCGATTCGGCGAGGAGGTTCGCGCGGTCGGCCCGGAGGCCGATCGGGCAGCAGTGTGTCTTTCTGATCAGCGAGATCTCACGACTTCCCCTGCACGAAATGCCCACCCGTGAGAGCGGAAACCATGACGAACGCCCTTCAGGCCCTGTCCACGAACGATTTCATCGCCGGCATCCAGGCCGTCGCCCCCCGATTCGACACCGCGAGCTACCCGCAGCAGAACCTCCCGGCGGACGACTGGACCCTGCTCACCAGGGCCGGCGTGCTGCTTCCGACGCTGCCGAGGGCGTACGGGGGCCGCGACAGCCACGTCGAGATGTGCCGGGTCGTGGAGGCGATCTCGGAGTGGAACCTTCCGCTCGGCATGTACGTGACCGTCGTCACGGGGGTGGCGCTGCGGCCCATCGCGCTGTGGGCGAGCGAGGAGGCGAAGCGGGAGGTCCTGCCGCAGTACGCGAGCGGCGACCCCATGGTCGCCGGGTTCGCCTCGACCGAGCCCGGCTGCGGCTCGGCGATGTCCGGCATGACCACCACGTTCGAGGAGGCCGGGGACGGCTACCGCATCCGCGGCCGCAAGCACTGGCAGGCGTTCAGCTCCAGCGCGCACTGGTGGCTGGTCAGCGCGAAGAACGACGACCGCGGCCGCGAGTACGGCTACTTCATCGTCAAGCGCAGCGAGGGGTTCCGCACGCTGCAGCCGTACGAGCCGCTGGGCCTCAAGGTGATCGACTACGGGCTGAACGAGATCGACGCGGTCGTCCCCCGGCACCGCCGGATCCAGGCGGACGGGCGGAACCTGCGCCCCATGGTCGAGATGCTCATGGCGTCGCGCGCGATGATGGCGGCGATGGGCGCCGGGTTCCTGCGCCGGCTCAGCCGCGAGGCGCACGCCTACGCCGAGCGGCGCCGGATCGGTCCCGGCCCGCAGTCGGCGATCCGGTTCGTCCGCTACCGGCTCGCGGCGATCGACACCTCGGCCACGATCTGCGCGGCGCTCAACGACTACCTGCAGACCGAGCTGGACATGAAGTCCGAGATGATCGGCGCGTTCCCCGCCGTCCAGGCGATCAAGACGGTCGCCACCGAGCGGATGCTCAGCGCCGCGCACCACTACCAGCAGCTCGCCGGCGGCGAGGGGTACCGGTGCGGGTCGCCCACCAACATCTCCGCGCAGGCGTTCCTGGACGCCCGCGTCTACACCATCTTCGACGGCACCAACGACCTGCTCAGCCAGCAGCTCACCGAGTACTGCCTCGCCAGGACGGACGGCCTGCCGCTCAGCAAGTTCCTGGCGGAGTGGCCGCTCACCGCGTCCGCTATCACCTCGCAGGGGCTCGACCTCGGCTTCCTCGACCGGGACCTCCGGCAGGAGCACCTCGTCCTCGCGGGCCGCGCCATCGCCTACGCGTTCGCCATCGGCCAGGTCATGCGGTGGGCCGGCAGGCCCGGCGCCGACCCGGCGCAGGCGCGGGCGGCGATCGAGTTCCTCAAGGCCGACATCGCCGGTGTCGCCACGGAGTTCGGGCTGCTGTCGTCCGGTGTGCTCGGCATCGAGGACGGCGCCGTCCCGGCCCCGGCCGGGGTGCGGTTCTCGCGGTCCGTGCCCGTCCCCGCCGAGGCGTGACCGGGGCGGTCAGCCCAGCACCTCCTCGCGCCGCCGGATCAGCTGCACGAGTTCCGCGGCCCGCTCCTTGATGAGGTTCAGCCCCGGGTGGCCCCACGGGCGCGGCTCCTGGTCGATGATGCAGATCGTGCCGAGGGCCGTGCCGGTGCGGTCGATGAGCGGTGCGCCGACGTACGTCCGGATGCCGAGCTTGTCGACGACCGGGTTGCCGGCGAAGCGCGGGTAGTCGCACACGTCGTCCAGGACGAGCGCCTTGCGCCGGACGACGACGTGCGGGCAGTACCCGTGGTCGAGCGGCACCTCCCGGCCCAGCTGCACGGCGCCGCCCGGACCGGCGCCCGGGGCCTCCGGGGCGTACAGGCCGGCGAGGAACTGCTGGTCGGTGACGAAGTTGACCATCGCGAACGGCGGGACGCCGGTGCCGACGAGGCGCCGCGCGGCCTCGGCGAGGTCCCGGGCGAACGCGTCGAACTCGGGGTCGGGCGCCTGCCCGAGGCCGAGTTCGCGGAGGCGCGCGACGCGCTGCGGGACTTCGTGGTCGATGGGGGTGAGGAGGTGGCCGGCGGGCTCGTACAGCGGTTCGTGGGTCACGGGATCTCCCTCTGCGGCGGGGCGGTCGGGCTGGTCAGGCGGATGGGGCGGGCACTGCGGCGAGGAGATGGCGGATCAGGGCCCGCAGCACCGAGGTGGCGGAGCCGCGGTCCCGCGCGTCGCACAGCACGATCGGCACGCGCGGGTCGAGTTCCAGGGCGGCCCGCACCTCCTCGGCCGTGTAGCGGAACGCGCCGTCGAACTCGTTCACCGCGACGATGAACGGCGTCCCCCGGTTCTCGAAGAAGTCGACGGCCTCGAAGCACGCCTCCAGGCGGCGGGTGTCGGCGAGCACGACGGCGCCGAGCGCCCCCGCGCACAGCTCGTCCCACATGAACCAGAAGCGCTGCTGCCCGGGCGTGCCGAACAGGTACAGGACGATGCCGTGCTGCTCGATCGTGATGCGGCCGAAGTCGAGCGCCACGGTCGTCGTGGTCTTCTGCTCCACCCCGCCCAGGTTGTCGATGCCGACGCTGGCCGCGGTGATGAGCTCCTCGGTGTTGAGCGGCTCGATCTCGCTCGCCGCGCCCACGAACGTCGTCTTGCCCACGCCGAAGCCGCCCGCGATCAGGATCTTGACCTGGGTGGGGAACACCTCATCAGGCTCGTTGTAGACCATCGAGCAGCTTCTCCAATAGGTCTCGGTCGGTGAGGTCGGCGGTGGGGCGCGGCGCCCGCGTGGTCAGTGCCCGCCAGTGCACGAGGTCGGCGAGCAGGACCTTGGCGACCGCCACGGGCAGCCGCAGGTGCGCCGCGACCTCGGCGACCGACGTCGGGGTGCGGCACAGGTCGAGCGCCGCGGCGTGCTCCGGGTCCAGCGACGCGGGGGGCGGGCCGGTCGCCACCACCAGGGACAGCAGGTCGAGGTCGACGGCGGGGCGGGTGCGGCCGGACGTCACCGTGTACGGGCGTACCAGCGGCCCCGCGTCGTCGTCGAGCCACAGTTCGTCGTCGCCGACGGTCATGGCGACGGGTTCGGGTTGCTCGCGGTGGGCGCCGTCCGCGCCGCGGTGCCGAGGAACGGCCGGACGGACTTGATGAGCCGGGCCATCTCGAACCCGACGACGGCCGGGTCCGCCTCCCCCTTCGCCAGAACCGCCAGGACGGAGTTGTAGCCGGCCCACGAAATGAACAGCTGGCTGGACTTCAGCTCCGTCACCACCTGGCGGACCTCGTTGCTGCCGTCGAACTTCGTTCCGGCGCTGCGGGCGATGGAGAAAAGGCCGGAGGCGAGCGCGGCGAACTGCTCCGCGGTGGCGCGGTCGAAACCGTGCGCCGCTTTCAGCATGCCGTCGGAGGACAGCAGAACGCTGCCGCGAATGACCGGAACCTCCTCGCCCAGCCCCCGCAGCAACCATGCAAGATCCTGAGCCTGGTTCGGGGAGACAGCACTCAATGGACGCTCCTTATCGCTCGTGAAATTTCGTCAGCCCGCGCTATCGGCGCCATCCGCAATGTCGTCATCCTCCTCGGCGCCGCGGACACCCCGCTGGAATGCCGCCATGAGCCCGGGATTGTGTTCGATTTCGTCCTCGTCCTGCTGCTGCGGCGCGGGCGGATCGACCAGTTCGGGCGCCAGGTTCGCCTGGACGCGCCGGCGCGGCAGCGACGGCCGCTCCCCGCCCTCCGCCGGTCCGGGCGGGCCGGCCGCGGGCTCCCGCTCCCCGGACCGCACGGGCAGCACCGGCCGCTCGGCGCCCGCGGCGGGCTGCCGGTGCGCCGCATGAGCGGGGACGGGCTCGCGCTCGGAGCGCGCCGCCGAGGGCTGGGGCGCCGCGGCCGCCGCGCCGACGGTCGCGGCGGCCGCCACCGGAACCCTTTCGGCCTGTGCCTGCTCCTGCGCCTGCTCCTGCTCGTCCTCCTCGGCGCCCATCATGTCCTTCGGCACGATGACGACGGCCTGCGTGCCGCCGAAGAGGTTGTCCTGGAG
Source organism: Actinomadura sp. (assembly GCF_044508335.1). Lineage (NCBI taxonomy): Bacteria > Bacillati > Actinomycetota > Actinomycetes > Streptosporangiales > Thermomonosporaceae > Actinomadura > Actinomadura sp. Next base: position 25,207 of record NZ_JBIQHY010000069.1, on the reverse strand, counting down.
CTGGACGCGGACGCCGTGCCGGCGCGCGAGCGCCGAGACGACGAGCAGCCCGATGCGCCCCTCCTGCAGGAGCTCGCCGGTGGCCGCCGGGTCGGCGTCGGCGAGCACCTCGTTCAGCCGCCGCTGGTTCTCGCGCGGGATGCCGAGACCGCGGTCCTCGACCTCGATCGCCAGGCCCGCGCTGACGGCGTCCACGCGGATCAGCACCTGCGTGTGCGGCGGCGCGAACCTGGTGGCGTTCTCGATGAGCTCGGCGAGCAGGTGGATGACGTCGGCGACCGCGCGGCCGTCCAGCGTCCCCTCGACGGGCGGCACCACCTTGACCCGGTTGTAGTGCTCCACCTCGGCGATGGCCGAGCGCAGCACCTCGTACACGGTCACCGGCCGGCTCCACTGCCGCCGCGACGCGGCGCCGCCGATCACCGCGAGGCTCTCGGCCTGGCGGCGCATGCGGGTGCTGAGGTGGTCGACCCGGAACAGCCCCTTCAGCAGGTCGGGGTCCTCGACCTGGTTCTCCAGCTCGTCGAGCCCCTGGATCGCCCGGTGGGCCAGCGACTGCATGCGCCGCGCGAGGTTCACGAAGACGTCGACCCGCTGGTCGGCGCTCTTCGCGGGCTGCCGGCTCATGGCGTCCAGCACGGCGTTCCACGCCTCGCCCTGCGCCTGCCGCAGCTCGTACGCGAGCCGGACGAACGGGTCGCTGGAGTCGGTGACGGGGACGTCCTCGCTGCGCGGCGCGGTCTCCCCGGCGCTGACGCGTTCCACCAGCTCCCGCAGCCCCTGCCGGCCGCGCGCGATGGAGAACCACAGCTCGCCGAGCCGCCGCTGGACGTCCTCCTGCCCGCGGAGGAGGCCGGCCTGCTGCCGGTCCACCCGCCGGGTCGCCGCGTCCGCCGCGAACACGGCCGCGCCCAGGGTGACCACGAGCCCCACGGCGAGCAGGGCCAGCATCAGATGCGTCCCGCGCGTGGCGGTGTCGCGGTTGTACAGCACCGCCAGGGCGACGCCGCAGAGGACTATCGCGACGACCGCGGGAAGGACGGAAATGCACAGGTGAAAGGACCGTATGGGGCTCTGCCGGCGCGCACCCCGGCCGGGCGGCCTGCCATGCCGCCCGTAATCCTGGCGTTCGGCGTCGGGTTCGGAGAAAACAGACATCGGCGTCCTCAGCACGGTCGACGGCACGGCAGGGTCACATTACTGAGCAAGGCATACTGTTACGGGTACAGTCCGTATCTAGGCTGACACAGCACTCGTTCGGGCAAGCGCGGATCGCCGAGATTCCAGAGATATCAGCCCACTTTCAGTATCCCCATCCCCTATGCCCATTTCGCCCGAATTCGGGCAAATGTACGCGGATATTACGATTGAACGAGTTCGTCCCCTCGCCCGCCTTACCAGCCAACGCCGAAACACGCCATTGCACGACCTTTAGTGGCCACCTCCGCCGACTGCCCCCGCCGCCCGGCCGCACGTCACCCTCAGTCAGCAGAACGCCCCTTGCATTCAACCGCATAAAAGATCATTAAGACCCCCGCCGCCTCCCGGCCACTCACCCGCCGCACGCCCTCGGCAAGACCAAGAGGACGAACCGGCCGCTCGACGGCCTCAAGTGCGCACTTCCGCCGGGCCCACTCGACCCGAACGCCGACGGCGTGATCGATGCGCGATCTTCCTGTGCGGCGTCGGCGGTGCGGCGATCGGCTGCCGGCCTGCCGATAGGACACTCTGGGCTGGCCCGGGCCGGGGTGATGCCGCGCGGCCGACCGCGCGCGGACCAGGCGGCGCGGGCCGCCGGTGGCGATCGTCGCCGCGGTGCTCCGGGGGGCTGCCGAGGGCTGATGTGACGGCTATCACATGAACTTCCGGACGAGTAATTCTGATCTTGAGGTCCCGAGAAAACGCGCGAACCAATGGCGGGGGCGGGGCATCGAATGAGGACATAAGAGGCACGGTGACAGGCCGAAGAAGGAAGTAAGCCGCCGTGTCGTCATGGGGGAGAGATGCGACTTGGAAAGGCGGCCGTGCTCGGCCTCGTCTTCGGCGGGATGACGCTCGGCCTGGCCGCGCCCGCGATGGCCGAGGGCGGCGACGTGGTCGTGCAGCCGAGCCAGGCGCGGCCCGGCGACAAGGTCACCGTCGTCGGCAAGAAGTGCCAGGTGGACGGCGAGGCCGGCTCGCTGGCCTTCGTGGGCGGGGCCGTCCCGCTGAACGGCGCCGAAGAGGTCGACGGGCGGGCCGGGCTGGCGACGGTCAAGCCGGACGCGTCCCCCGGCGACTACACGGTCCAGGTGCGGTGCGGGACCCACCGGTCGGTCGGGTACCTCAAGGTGCTCGGGGGCACGACGCACCAGCCCACGCCGACCGGCACGTCGCACCCGACGCCGCTGGGCAGCGCGCACCCCACGCCGAGCGGCGGCGCCAAGACCGGTTTCGGCGGGGGCTCCGACGGCGCGAACCTCGTGCTGCTGGCCGGCGGCGGGGTCCTGATGCTGGGCGCGGTCGGCGCCGGCGCCATGGCCGCCCGCCGGCAGAGCGACGGCGACGCCTGATCGCGGGAATCGGCGGCCGCCGAAGCGGCCGCCGATCCCTTTTCACGAAATGGATGAACGGCAATGGTGCGAAAGGCCGGCCTGTGGGTGCTCGCGGTCGTTCTGCTGGCGGCCGGCCTGACCTTTGTGGTTTTCGGGCTGAGCGGTTCCGGCGGGCCGCCGCAGCCGCCCGCGTGGGCGGCGGCCACCCGGCCTGTCGCTCACCATGCGGCGCTGCCCCGCTCGGTGCCCGTCCGCGTCGACGTCCCGTCGATCGGGGTCCGCGCGCCTCTGATCGGGCTGGGCCTCGACGCCGGCGGCTCGGTGGAGGTCCCGTCCCGTCCGAGCGAGGCCGGCTGGTACGACCGGGGGCCGACGCCCGGGGAGCGCGGCGCGGCCGTGCTCCTGGGGCACGTCGATTCGGCGAGGGGAGCGGCGGTCTTCTACGACCTCGGCCGCCTGCGGCCGGGGAACCGCGTCGAGGTGTCCCGCGCGGACGGCCGCGTGGCCGTGTTCACCGTCGAGTCCGTGGAACGGGTCGCCAAGGACCGGTTCCCGACACGCCGCGTCTACGGCCCGCTCGACCACGCCGGCCTGCGGCTCGTCACCTGCGGCGGCGCGTTCGACCGCGCGGCGCGCAGCTACCGCGACAACGTCATCGTCTACGCGGCCCTCACGTCCGTCCGGTGACCCGGAACGCGTCGGCGCCCCGCCGATCCGCATGAGGCGCGCTACTGCGCCGGCGTGGCCGCAAGGGCTGAGGCGCAACAGTCTTGACGCAGTTCAGAGGCGGTGCGAGCGTGAAAGGTGATGGTGTTAAGGGGGGAACCATCATGACCGAGATCAAGAGCATCGAGAAGCCGGACGACCGGCGCGACTTCCCCAGGGGGCACCTGGAGGTGGTCAACCTCACCGGCCTCATCTTCGGGAAGGCGACGTTCGAGCCCGGCTGGCGCTGGACGGAGAGCCTCAAGGACATCGCGGGCACCGAGCTGTGCGAAGTCCACCACAACGGCTACATCCTCCAGGGACGCCTGCGGATCCGGATGAAGGACGGCTCCGAGGGCGAGGTCGGCCCCGGGGACGTCTTCGTCGTCGAGCCGGGCCATGACGCATGGGTCGTCGGTGACGAACCGTGCGTCGCGCTCGACTTCGCGGGCGGCATCGGCGACTACGCCAAGGCCGGCTGACCCGGTACGTTCAGCGACCGATTGCGGCCGGGGGATGCGGAGAAGCGCCCCCCGGCCGCAGTCTGAGCGGTTCTGCTGTGAACCCGCGTCTGCCGCGCCCGTCGGTCATGTAGTGGGGGCGATGGAAGGGGCCGGGCGGCGTTCTCATCGCCTATGTCGCGACGACGCGGGTGTTCTTGCGCTCGCCCGAGCCGGACGGCGCCGGTTGGCGGAAGTTGACGACGTGGGGGCGGGTGGGTCCGGGTAGGTTCGAGGGATGAACGAGCGGCCGACTCTTGAGGACATCCGCCGGGCGCCGAAGGTGCTGCTGCACGACCACCTGGACGGCGGACTGCGCCCCGCGACCATCATCGAGCTGGCGCGGGAGACCGGGTACACGGATCTGCCCGCCACCGACGCGGAGAGCCTGGGCGCGTGGTTCGAGGAGGCGGCGAACTCAGGGTCGCTGGAGCGGTACCTGGAGACGTTCTCGCACACCGTCGGCGTCATGCAGACCGTCGAGGCGCTCACCCGGGTCGCCTACGAGTGCGCGGAGGACCTCGCGAACGACGGGGTCGTCTACGCGGAGGTCCGGTACGCGCCCGAGCAGCACCTCGGCATGGGGCTCACGCTGGAGCAGGTCGTCGAGGCCGTCCTGGACGGGTTCGCGCGCGCCCGCAAGGACTTCGGCATCCGGGTCGGGACGCTCGTCACGGCGATGCGGCACCAGGCGCGCAGCATGGAGATCGCGGAACTGGCCGTCCGGTACCGGGACCTCGGCGTCGTCGGGTTCGACATCGCGGGCGCCGAGGCCGGGTACCCGCCGACCCGGCACCTGGACGCGTTCGAGTACCTGCAGCGGGAGAACGCGCACTTCACCATCCACGCCGGCGAGGGGTTCGGGCTGCCGTCGATCTGGCAGGCGATCCAGTGGTGCGGCGCGGACCGGCTCGGGCACGGCGTCCGGATCATCGACGACATCCAGCTGGACGGCGACGAGCCGCGGCTCGGCCGGCTCGCCAACTACGTGCGGGACAAGCGGATCCCGCTGGAGATGTGCCCGACGTCCAACATCCAGACGGGCGCGGCGAAGTCGATCGCCGAGCACCCCATCGGGCTGCTGCGCCGGCTCAGCTTCCGCGTCACCGTCAACACCGACAACCGGCTGATGAGCGGGACGTCGGTGTCGCAGGAGTTCGCGAAGCTGGTCGAGGCGTTCGGCTACGGGTGGGACGACCTGCAGTGGTTCACGGTGAACGCGATGAAGTCGGCGTTCGTGCCGTTCAACGAGCGGCTCGAACTGATCAACGGGGTGATCAAGCCCGGGTTCGCGCAGATCAAGTGGAGCGGCGCCAGGCCGCTGGCATGATCGGGCCATGACCATTCGCTCCATCGGCGGGCGCGTCGCCGCTTACGCGTGGCTCGTGTTCGCCGTGCTCAACTTCGTCGACCTGTTCGTCGGCATCACCGGTGACCCCGACTACTCGCTGACGACGGTCTCGATCGCCTTCCTGCTGCTGCTCGGCTGCGGCGTCGCCTACACGGTCGGGCTGCGCCCGGCGATCGTCGCGGACGACGAGGGGCTGACCGTCCGCAACCCGCTGCGGGACGCCCGCGCGCCCTGGGGCGCGATCCGCGGGATCGAAGGCAAGAACGCGGTGATGGTGCGCTTCACCGGCCAGGACGGGACGGACCTGGAGACCCGCGCCTGGGTGCACCAGACGTCGCCGCGCGCGCAGCTCAAGGCGGAGGCGCGCGCGCAGAAGCAGGCCCGCAAGGAGCAGGGGCCCGATATCGACCTGCGCGGCCGGACGCCGACCGGCTTCGCGGCACAGCAGCTCAACGAGATGCGCGACCGGCACCGCCCGAAGACGAAGTCCGGCGCCCCCGGAAAGGCGGCGGCGGCCGAGGCGGAAGAGACCGCCAGGGGCGAGGTCGCCTGGTCCCTCCCGGCGATCGCCTCGCTGGGCGTCCCCTTCGCCGCCCTGATCGCCTGCCTGATCACCGCCCTCGTCAACTGATCCGCTCGGCGTCAGCCGAGGGCGGCGGAGAGGGCTTCGCGGAGAGCGGCCAGATCGGCGGCTGCGCGTGCGCGGACGGCGGCGACGTCGCCCGCTACGGGGAGGACGACCTCCAGGTAGCACTTGAGCTTCGGTTCCGTGCCGGAAGGGCGGATCACGACGCGGGCGCCGTCCGCCAGGCGGAAGCGGAGGCCGTCGGTGGGCGGAAGGCCGTCCTCGGGGTGGGCGAGGTCGTCGAACGACTCGACGCGGCGGCCCGCCAGCTCCCGCGGGGGGTCGGCGCGCAGCCGGGTCATGGCGGCGGTGATCAGGGAGAGGTCGTGCACCCTGATCGACAGCTGGGACGTCGCGTGCAGGCCGTATTTGCGGGCCTGGGCGTCCAGGAGGTCGAGCAGGGTGCGCCCGTCGCGTTTCGCGTCGGCGGCGAGGGCGGCGACGGCGAGCGCAGCGCCGATGCCGTCCTTGTCGTTGACGAGGACGCCCCGGTCGTCGCCGACGCTGTAGCCGAGGGCCTCCTCGTAGCCGAACACGAGGCGGTCGGACGGACCGCCCGCCTTCATGATCCACTTGAAGCCGGTGAGCGACTCGGCGAACCGGACGCGGTGCGCGGCGGCGATCGAGCGCAGCAGCGACGACGACACGATCGTGGTGACGACCAGGCGGTCGCCGCCGGTGGTGTGGCGCAGGACGTGCTCGGCGAGCAGACCGCCGACCTCGTCCCCGGTCAGCGCCCGCCAGCCGTCCGCGGACGGGACGGCGACGGCGCAGCGGTCCGCGTCCGGGTCGTTCGCGATCACCAGGTCGGCGCCGCGGGCCTCGGCGAGGGCGAGCGCCAGGTCGAGCGCGCCCGGCTCCTCCGGGTTCGGGAAGGCGACGGTCGGGAAGTCGGGGTCGGGGTCCGCCTGCTCCGGGACGACGATCGGGGCGGGGAACCCGGCCCGGTCGAACGCCGCGAGGAGCACGTCGCGGCCGACGCCGTGCATCGGGGTGTAGACGACCGAGATGTCGCGGTCGCCGCCGAGGCGGAGGGACGACACCGCGTCCAGGTACAGGTCGGCCGTGTCGTGCACGGGCCAGCCGGAGCCGAGCGGCAGCTCGTCCACGCGGCCGACCGCGTCGATGGCGGCGGAGATCTCGGCGTCCCGGGGCGGGACGATCTGCGCCCCGTCCGACCAGTACACCTTGTAGCCGTTGTCGCGCGGCGGGTTGTGGCTGGCCGTCACCATGACGCCGGCGGCGATGTCGTCGAACGACCGGGTGAAATGGGCCAGGACGGGCGTCGGGACGGGGTCGGCGAACACCTCGGGGCGCAGCCCCGCCCCGCTGAGCACGGCCGCGGTGTCGTCGGCGAACCGCCGGGACCCGTGCCGGGCGTCGAAGCCGATGATCACGCGGCCGCCGGGCGGCAGGCAGGCGGCGAGGCCGGCGGCGGCGCGCATGACCGTCACCCGGTTCATCCGGTTCGGGCCCGCGCCGAGCTCGCCGCGCAGGCCGGCCGTCCCGAACTCCAGGCGGGAGCCGAACCGCTCGGCGAGCGCCCGGTCGTCGTCCATGATCGCCCGGAGCTCGTCCCGGGTCTCCGGGTCCGGGTCCTGAGCCAGCCACTCCTCGGCCCGTGCACGCAGATCGCTCATTCCTCGACCAGCCTCATCTCCGGTAGGCCTCACGGCCTGCACGTTCCCCGTCCGCGCCGGTCCAGCCGCGTCACAGCTTCGGCAGGACGGTCGCGAGGAGGGCGCCCATCCGCCCGGCGGACGCGCGGCCCGCCGCGAGGACCTCCTCGTGGTCGAGCGGCTCGTCCGAGAGCCCCGCCGCGATGTTGGTGACGAGGGAGACGCCGAGGACGTCCGCGCCGCCGCGCCGCGCCTCGATCGCCTCCAGGACGGTCGACATGCCGACCATGTCGGCGCCCAGCGTGCGCAGCATCCGGATCTCGGCGGGCGTCTCGTAGGTCGGGCCGCGGAACGCCGCGTACACGCCCTCCGACAGCGCCGGGTCGACCTCCCTGGCGAGGGCGCGCAGCCGTTTCGAGTACACCTCGGTCAGGTCGAGGAAGGTCGGGCCGGTGAGCGGGTTCGCGCCGGACAGGTTCAGGTGGTCGGAGATCAGCACCGGGTCGCCGACGCTCTGGTGCTCGGGGCGCAGCCCGCCCGCCGCGTTCGTCAGCACCATCGTCGTCACCCCGGCGGCCAGCGCGGTCCGGACGGGGTGCACCACGGCGTCGATGCCGCGCCCCTCGTACAGGTGCGTCCGGCCGAGGAACACCAGCGCGCGGCGCCCGCCGGCCTCGACGACCCGGATCTTCCCGGCGTGCCCCTCCACGGCGGGCGGGGCGAAGCCGGGCAGCTCGGTGACCGCCAGCTCGGCGACGGGTCCGCCCAGCCGGTCGGCCGCCGGGACCCAGCCGGAGCCCATCACGAGGGCGACGTCGAAGGAGTCGATGGACGTCCGGTCGCGCAGCGCGTCCGCGGCCGCCCGCGCCAGTGCAAAAGCGTCGTTGCTCACAAGCCCGACACTACCGCCGGGTCGCGGCCGTTTCGATCAGTCGCCGAGCGACGTGCAGGGACGTGTGCGCAGGTCCTTGACGTAGTCGTCGGGTGCGCCGGCCTTCTCCGCCGCGTCCGCGAGGATGCCGAGGTAGCGCGCGGACGGCAGCCCGCCCTCGTAGTCGTCCAGGACGTACATCCAGCAGAGGACGTCCCCGTCCAGCGTCTGCACCCGGACCCGGATCTTGCGGTAGACGCCGAGCGCGGCCCCCTCCCAGGCGTCGAGTTCCTTCTCGTCCCAGGCGGGCACGTCGTAGATGACGACGAACACCTGCTCGGAGTCGTCCTCGACGACGGTCGCGAGGGCCCCCTCCCAGCCCTTGTCCTGCCCGCCGAAGGTCAGCCGCCAGCCGGCCAGCCAGCCGGTGCCGCGCATCGGGGAATGCGGAGCCCGGCTCGCCATCTGCTCGGGATCCATGTTGGAGGCGTACGCCGCGTACAGTGCCACGTTGGCCAAGGCTACGCCAAGGCTGTTTCGGGGGTGTGGGGGTTGTCCCCCACAGTGATGCGCCACGGTTGTTTCGGGGGTGTGGGGTTGTCCCCCACAGTGATGCGCCACGGTTGTTTCGGGGGTGTGGGGGTTGTCCCCCACAGTGACGCGCCAAGGCTGTTTCGGGTGTGGGGGTTCCGTGGGTCGGGGCGCGGGGCCGGACTTTTCACTGTCCGGAGTAGGAAAGAATGGAAGATGTGACCCGCATCGTGATCATCGGAGGAGGCCCGGGCGGTTACGAGGCCGCGCTCGTCGCGGCCCAGCTCGGCGCGGACGTGACCGTCATCGAACGGGACGGTCCCGGCGGCGCCTGCGTGCTCACCGACTGCGTGCCCTCCAAGACGCTCATCGCCACCTCGACCCGGATGGCGGTCATGTCGGAGTCGAGCCGCCTCGGGCTGCGCTTCAACGGCGGCCCGGACGGCATCGTCGGCGCCCTGGAGGCCGACATGGCCGAGGTCAACAAACGCGTGAAGGACCTCGCGCGGGCCCAGTCGTTCGACGTCGCCGAACGGCTCGCCTACGAGGAGGTCAAGATCGTCCGGGGCGAGGCGCGGCTGGTGGAGCCGCACGTCGTCGCGGTCGGCGACCGGCACATCCGGGCCGACATCGTGCTCATCGCGACGGGCGCCACGCCGCGCGTGCTGCCGGGCGCGGAGCCGGACGGCGAGCGCATCCTGAACTGGCGCCAGCTCTACGACCTGCCCGAGCTGCCGGAGGACCTGATCGTGGTGGGGTCCGGTGTGACGGGCGCCGAGCTGGCGGGCGCGTACCTGTCGCTCGGGTCCAAGGTCACGCTGGTGTCGTCGCGCGACCGGATACTCCCGACCGAGGACGCCGACGCCGCCGCCGTCCTGCAGGAGGTGTTCCTGCGGCGCGGGATGAAGGTCATGTCGCGGTCCCGGGCGGCGAGCGTGGAGCGCTCCGGCGACGGTGTGATCGTCACCCTGGTGGACGGGACGAAACTCGAAGGCTCGCACTGCCTGATGACGGTCGGGATGGTCCCCAACACCACCGGGATCGGCCTGGAGGAGGTCGGCGTGCGGTGCGACGAGCGCGGCTTCGTGGTGGTCGACAAGGTGTCGCGGACGTCCGTCCCGCACATCTACGCGTCCGGCGACTGCACGGGCGTGCTGATGCTGGCGTCCGTCGCGGGCATGCAGGGGCGCATCGCGATGTGGCACGCGCTGGGTGAGGCGGTGCAGCCGCTCAAGCTGGGCTGGGTCGCGTCCAACATCTTCACCGACCCCGAGGTCGCGGCGGTCGGCGTGACGCAGCAGATGGTCGACTCGGGCGATGTCAACGCCCGGACGGTCATGCTGCCGCTGTTCACCAACGCGCGCGCCAAGATGCAGGGCTTCGAGGACGGTTTCGTGAAGCTGTTCTGCCGCCCGTCCACGGGGATCGTGCTCGGCGGCGTCATCGTGGCGCCGCGGGCGAGCGAGCTGATCCTGGGCGTGTCGATCGCCGTGCAGCAGCACCTGACCGTCGACCAGGTGGCGCAGACGTTCGCCGTCTACCCGTCGCTGTCGGGCAGCATCACCGAGGCGTCCCGGCGGCTGATGGCCGAGCACGCCTACTAGAGGCGCGCCCGGCCGCAGCCGCGCTGGAGGCAGTCCCCCCCGGAGGCAGTGCCCCCGGAGGCAGTGCCCCCCGGAGGAGGCGTCCGCTGGAAGCAGCGTCCGCTAGAAGTAGCGCAGCGCCACGTACACCCACGCCATCAGCGTGCTCAGCAGCGTGACGACGATGCCGTAGCGGGTGAACTGCCAGAAACTGATCGGGTTGCCGGTCCTGGCGGCGATGCCGATCGCGACGACGTTGGCGCTGGCCGCGACGGCCGTGCCGTTGCCGCCGAAGTCGGCGCCCAGCGCGAACGACCACCACAGCGCCTGCGCGGTGTCCGGGTCGGGGGCGCCCGCCGCCATCCCCTCCACGATCGGGGCCATCGTCGCCGCGTAGGGGATGTTGTCGAAGAACGCCCCGAGCACCGCGGACCCGAACAGCAGGCTGGTCGCGGCGACGAAGTAGTTGTCGCCGATGGCGTCCGCCGCCCACGTCCCGATCGACTCGATGACGCCCGTGTGGCCGAGGCCGGCGACCATCACGAACAGGCCCATGAAGAAGACCAGCACGGACCATTCGACTTCCGCCAGGACGTCCGACACCTCGACCCGCGACACCAGCAGCATCACGCCCGCGCCGACGAGGGCGACGATCGACGGTTCCACGTGCACCACCGAGTGCAGCGTGAACCCGATGATGACGAGGCCGAGCACGATCAGGCAGCGCACCAGCAGGTTCGCGTCGGTGATCGCCTTGCGCTCGTCCAGCGACATCACCTCGGCGACGTACTGCTCGTTGTAATGGAACGACTTGCGGAACAGCACCCACGCCAGCAGCACGAACGCGATGAAGATGGCCACCACGATCGGCGCCATGTGGACGAGGAAGTCGTTGAACGTCAGCCCCGCCCGGCTGGCGATGATGATGTTCGGCGGGTCCCCGATGAGCGTCGAGGCGCCGCCGATGTTGGACGCCAGCACCTCGGCGATCAGGTAGGGGTGCGCCGGGATCCGCAGCCGGTTGCAGACCACCACCGTCACCGGCGCCACCAGCATGATCGTGGTGACGTTGTCCAGGAACGGGGACGCGACCGCGGTGATCACCATGAGCATCACCAGCAGCCGGTACGGCCTGCCCTTCGAGCGTTTGGCCGCCCAGATCGCCAGGAAGTCGAACAGCCCGGTGCCCTTGATGATCCCAACGATGATCATCATGCCGAGCAGCAGGAAGATGACGTTCCAGTCGATCCCGTCGTGCTCGGAGAAGAAGACGTCGGCGCCCGGCGCGAGGCCGAGCACCGTCATCAGGCCCGCGGCGATCAGGACGACCTTGACCTTGTCGACCTTCTCCGTGGCGATGAAGAAGAACGCGACGACGAAGATGGCGAGCGCCGCCACCGCCGTCATCGCAGGACCCCTGCCGTGCCGGGCCTGCGGGGCGGCGGGAGGGTCAGTCCTCGGGCCTGGTCAGCGCCAGCGCCGACAGCAGCCGGTCGAGGATGACCGCCCCGGTGAGCAGGCCGTCGTCGTCCACCACGGCGACGAGGGGGCTGCGCTGGCGGGCCATCAGGGTGGCGATCTCCAGCAGTGTCGCGGACGGTTTCACGATGACCGGGCGGGGAGTGTGCGTGCCGAGGCATTCGCCCACTTTCATGTCGCGGATCTCGTGCCAGAAGATGTCCGCGTGCGCTTCGTCCACGGCCCGGGTGAGCGCCGCGTCCTCCTGGTAGGCGACGGGCACCGCCAGGCGCAGCACCTGGGTGCCGGGCAGCACGAGCCGCGGACGGTCGTCCTCGTCCACGACGATCAGGCCGGGCAGCCGGCCGAGTGCCATGACCTGAATCGCGTGCGCGATCGAATCGTCGCGCGTCACGGTCGGCACCTTTATGGCGATGTCCCGCGCTTGCATGTCGTCCTTTCGGCTTCCGGAAAGCCTCGCCCTTCGAGTTGATAGGTTCCTCCTTCTGACGCCGGGGGCGGCCGAGTCGCAAGACGGCCTCCGCGGCGCTTTCGGCGGGTGGCGATGCCCGCCGGTCATTCGCTGTGCCATGCTCCGCCCCTTTCGCGTACACTGTCCAGTCTTCGCGTCGGGGGCTCACGCCTATATAGGGGGCATCCCCCATATGGGCGTCGTGGATCATGTATTCGCAGTTGAAGGAGTCCCGTTTCCGGTGCCCCAGCCTAGGATGGAGGGGAGACCGGAGGTGATCGGGTGCACACTCGCGAGTCCGCCACCCGGATACTGCTGGCCGACGATCACGCACTGGTGCGCCGCGGGCTGCGCTTGATCCTGGACGCCGAACCCGACATGACGGTGGTCGCGGAGGCGTCCGACGGGGCGGAGGCGCTCGCCGCGCTCGCCGCCGGAGGCGTCGACCTCGCCATCCTCGACATCGCGATGCCGCGGATGACCGGGCTGCAGGCGGCGCGGGAGATCTCCCGGCGGTTCCCCACCGTCCGGATGCTGATCCTTTCGATGTACGACAACGAGCAGTACCTGTTCGAGGCGCTGAAGGCGGGCGCGTCCGGCTACGTGCTGAAGTCCGTCGCCGACCGCGACCTGCTGCACGCCGTCCGCGCCGCGATGCGCGGCGAGCCGTTCCTGTACCCGGGGGCGGTGACGGCCCTGATCCGCGAGTACCTCGGCCGGGACCGCAACGGCGACGGCCCGGACGGCATCCTCACCCCGCGCGAGGAGGAGGTCATCAAGCTGATCGCGGAGGGCTACTCCTCCAAGCAGATCGCGGAGACGCTCACGATCAGCGTGAAGACCGTCGACCGGCACCGCGCGAACATCCTCGGCAAGCTCGGCATGCGCGACCGGCTTGAGCTGACGAAGTACGCGATCAGGGTCGGGCTCGTCGAGCCCTAGCCGGCCGGGGCGGGCCTCGTGCCCTCCGGGGCGGCCCTCGTGCCCTCCGGCGGAACCTCCAGCCGCACCTCCGTCCCGCCGCCATCGGCCGGTCCGATCGTCAGCCGCGCGCCGATGAGCATCGCGCGTTCCCGCATGCCGTGGATGCCGGAGCCGACCTCCGACTCTGTCGGCGGGCCGGACCCGTCGTCGACGACCCGCAGCACGACGCTTCCGTCCTTGTCCTGCGTGAGCGACAGCTCCGCGTTGCGGGCGCCCGAATGGCGCCACACGTTGGTCAGGCCCTCCTGCGCTATCCGGTAGATCACCAGCTCGGCGTCCGGGCCGAGGCCCTCCAGCCCGGCCTGGACGCGGCGGGTCACGCGCGGGCCGTCGCCCGCCTCGGAGAAGTCCCCGGCGAGCGCGGTCAGCGCGCTGGTGAGGCCCAGGTCGTCCAGGACGCCGGGACGCAGCCGCCGGGCGACGCGGCGCACCTCGTCCAGGCTGGACCGGACGACCTCCTGGACGCCCCGCAGCTCCTCCGCCACCTCCTCCGGCGCCCGGTCCACCACCGACTTCAGCTCGAGCAGCACCACGGTGAGGGACTGCCCGATCTCGTCGTGCAGCTCCTGCGCGATGCGGCGCCGCTCGGCCTCCTGCGCGTCCAGCACCACGGCCGTGCTGATGCTGCGGTCCGCCTCCAGCCGGTCGAGCATCGCGTTGAACTGGTCGACGAGATGGAACAGATCGCCGTTGCCGGTGTTCGAGAGCCGGTCCCGGGAGCGCAGCGAGTCGAGCCGCGCCATCAGCGCGGTGAGCCGCTCCAGCGGCGACAGGCTGGCGCGCAGCAGCAGCGCGTTCGCCGCCATCATCACGACCAGCCCCACCGCCAGGACGGGCAGCTCGCGCAGCAGGATCGGCGAGGATATGGTGACCGGCGCCACGGCCAGCAGGGCGGTGCCGATCGCGAAGATCAGCCCGTTGATGCCCAGGATGCGCCAGTAGAGTGCCGAGGCGGGTGTCCTGCTCATGGGTCCACGTCACCGCATGACACCGCCTCTTGTCCATGCGGGACACCCCGCGATCCGCCTGCATGATGCGCCCCCTCGACTATGGGCACCAGGCCCGATGGCGGCAGCCCGCCCCCTCGCCGATGGTGGAGGGTGAGAACAGGTGGAGGTGGGCAGATGGTCGTCCGTGCCGCGCTGGCCGTGCGGGAGGGCCCGCTGGCCGCGTCCACCGCGTTCCTGATCGTCCTCGGGCTGGCGGTCGCCGTGCTCGCCGTGTCCGGGCTCCGCCGCGTCGGCGCGTCCGAGCGGCTCGTCGTCCGCCGCTTCGGCCGGACGCGCGGAGTCCGCGGCCCCGGGCTGCGCTACCTGCTGCCGCTCGCCGACACCGGCGTGCGCGTCCCGGTGGGGGCGCGGCCGCACGACATCTGGCTCAGGGCGACGACCAGGGACGGCGTGTCCGTGCGCGTGAAGGCGCGCGCCTTGATGGGAGCCGACGACCCCGTCAGGTACGCCGAGTCCGCGGACTCGCCGTCCTCCGCCGCGCAGGCCGGCACCGAAGCCGTCCTGCGCGGCGTCATAGCGGACCGGGACCTGGCGGACCTGCCGTCCCTGCTGGCGGACGGGGACGATCCGGAGCTGGTCCGGCGCGTCAACGAGGCGGTTCGGCCGTGGGGAGTGGCCGCCGGCCTCGTCTCAATCACCGACGCGACGGTCCCGGTCCGCTCCGCCCCTGCCTCGGAGCGCTGCGCGTACGAGGCCGCTCCGAGCTGACCGGCCCGCGCCTGCCCCGGCGGGCCGGGGCCGACCGGGCCGCGCCGGCCGGGACGCGCCGACCGGGACGAGCTGACCGGGACGAGCTGACCGGGCCGAGCTGACCGGGCCGAGCTGACCGGGCCGGGGTCAGAAGCCGCCGAAGTCGCCGCCCCCGCCGAAGTCGCCGCCGCCGAAGTCCCAGCCTCCGCCGATGTCGCCGCCGCCGTCGCCGAACCCGCCGTCCATGCCGCCGTAGCCGCCCCAGCCGAGGCCGGAGCCCATCATCGAGCCGAGCGCGGTGCCGATCACCAGCCCGCCGAGCAGGTCGAACCCGCCGTAGCCGTAGTAGTAGCCGCCGGCGTACGGCGCGTACGCGCGGCCCGCGTTCCAGTACGGCTGCCGGGCGCCCTGGTACGGGACCATCCGGATGTCCGGGTCCGTGCCGTGCGTGACGGCCTCCGCGTCGGCCGCGCACGCCGGGACCGAGCGGGGCGTGCCGCCGGGCGGCGCCCACATGACGTCCTCGACGGACGGCCCGTGCTGCGGGTTGAAGAAGCACGGGGGACGCCGCTCGGGCACGGGTTCGCCGGCGAGCCGGGCGCGGGTGGCGGTCATGTAGTAGCGGCCGTCCTCCAGCGCGGTCGTCACGGCCTGCATGTCCTGCGGCCTGGTGGCGCGCTCCGCCGCCCGCTTGGCGTGGTCGTAGGAGTCGAGTGCGCGCTCGTAGTCGGCGCGGGTCGCCGGGTCGAGGTCCTTGTCCATGACGTCGAGGTCGAGGCGCGCGATGTCCTCGCCGAGGAGGGTGACGTCCTCCTGCACGCCCTGCTTGAGGTCCAGCATCTCCCGGGCCTCGCGGGCCCGGCGCCGCTTGCTCGCGGTGAGGAACACGCCCACGGCCGCCGCGACCAGCAGCGCGAGCAGGCCGATCACGACGTACCCGACGACCGCGCTGGACGCCGCGTTGTCGTCGACCTTCTTCTCCGCGCGGTCCCCGAAGTCGATCAGCCGCTGCTTCAGCGGCTGCCCGTTGGTGCGGGTGATGATCTGGTTGATCTCGGCGCGGTCGAGCTTCTTGGAGATCGCCGCCATCCGGCTGCCGTCGGCGGTGACCGCGACGAACGTCTCGCCCTTCCCGACCCGCTGCGCGACCGCGGGGAGCAGCTGCTTGACCTGCGTCTCCGTGGCGGCGTTGCTGATGACCACGGCCCGGATGTCGGCGTCCCGCTCACCGGCGAGACTCTGCTCGATCTGGCTCTGGTCGGCCGCGGACAGCACGTTCCCCGCCTCGCTGGTCACGTAGAGCCGCGAGTCGATGAGCCCGTTGGCGATCTGCCCGACGGTGTCCGCCGCCGCGCTGCTCTGCGGGGCCGCGTTCCGGGACGTGATCACGAGCGCGCCCGTCCGGTCCGCGGCGGGTTGGGGCACGCTCGCCCGGGCGCCGTCCTGGGCCGCGGCCTGGAGGCCGGTGGTCTGGGGGGCGGTCGTGCGGTGTGTGCTGTTCTGGGGCGGGGCGAACTGCGTCGCGGCGGCGTGTGCGGGGGCGGTCAGGGCGAACGCCGGCACGGCGAGGGCGCCGATGATCGCCGAAGCGGCGCCGCGGCGTGCCGCCCGGATGGCCCGCTTCTCGGTGCTCATGTTCTACTATCTGCCCATGTGGACGGCCTAAAGCCTCGTTCGCGAGGAGGATTTGCGGACGTCCTCAAATGGGGTCCGGCACCCATGCCGGGTGCCGCCCCGCCCGGTGTCCGAGCGTGGCGGTCGCGCGTCCGAGCGTGGCGGTCGCGCGTCCGGGCGTGGCGGCCGGCGGTCAGCTGTCCTTGATCTCGCAGATCGCGGCGCCGGCGGAGACGGTCTGCCCGACCTCGGCGGACAGCCCGGTGATCGTCCCGGCCTTGTGCGCGGTGAGCGGCTGCTCCATCTTCATGGCCTCCAGCACCACGACGGTGTCGCCCGCCGCGACCGTCGCGCCGTCCTCGGCGACGATCTTGACGATGGTGCCCTGCATCGGGCTGACGAGGGAGTCGCCGGACGCCTGCGCGCCGCCGCCCTTCCTGCCGCCGCGCCGCCTGGCGGGCTGCGCGTTCCCGGCGGCCGGGGCGGCGGAGGCGCCGAACCCGGCGGGCAGGACGACCTCGATGCGCTTGCCGCCGACCTCGACGGTGACGCGCTCGCGCTCGCCGTCCTCGGCCTCGCCGGCGGGAGCGTGGTCGAACGGCGGGATCCGGTTGTCGAACTCGGTCTCGATCCACCGGGTGTGGACGGAGAACGGCGTCTCGTCGTCCGCCGGGACGAACGCCGGATCGTCCAGCACCGCCCGGTGGAACGGCAGCACCGTCGGCATGCCCTCGACGACGAACTCGGCGAGGGCGCGGCGGGACCGCTCGACTGCCTGCCGCCGCGTCGCGCCCGTCACGATCAGCTTCGCGACCAGCGAGTCGAACGCCTGCGGGACGGTCTGGCCCGCCTCGTACCCCGCGTCCAGCCGGACGCCCGGACCGGACGGCGGCCGCCACTCGGTCAGCGTTCCCACGGCCGGCAGGAACCCGCGGCCCGCGTCCTCGGCGTTCAGCCGGAACTCGAACGAGTGGCCGCGCAGCTCCGGGTCGCCGTAGCCGAGCTCCTCGCCGTCGGCGATGCGGAACATCTCGCGGACGAGGTCGATGCCCGCGACCTCCTCGGTGACCGGGTGCTCGACCTGGAGGCGGGTGTTGACCTCAAGGAAGGAGATCGTGCCGTCCTGCCCGACGAGGAACTCGCACGTGCCGGCGCCGACGTACCCGGCCTCCTTCAGGATGGCCTTGGACGAGCTGTACAGCAGCTCGACCTGCTCGTCCGACAGGTACGGGGCCGGGGCCTCCTCGACGAGCTTCTGGTGCCGGCGCTGCAGCGAGCAGTCGCGGGTGGAGACGACGACCACGTTGCCGTGCTTGTCGGCCAGGCACTGGGTCTCCACATGGCGCGGCTTGTCGAGGTACCGCTCGACGAAGCACTCGCCGCGGCCGAACGCGCCCACGGCCTCGCGGACGGCGGACTCGTACAGCTCGGCGACCTCGTCCAGCTTCCGGGCGACCTTCAGGCCGCGCCCGCCGCCGCCGAACGCCGCTTTGATCGCGATGGGCAGGCCGTGCTCCGCGGCGAAGGCGACCACCTCGTCCGCGCCCGACACGGGGTCCTTGGTGCCCGCCACCAGCGGCGCGCCGACCTTCTGCGCGATGTGCCGGGCCTGCACCTTGTCGCCCAGCGCGGTGATCGCGGCGGGCGGCGGACCGATCCAGGTCAGCCCGGCGTTCTCCACCGCGGCCGCGAAGTCGGCGTTCTCGGCCAGGAACCCGTACCCGGGGTGGACGGCGTCCGCCCCCGACTCCTTCGCGATCCTCAGCAGCTTCTCGATGTCCAGGTAGCTTTCGGCGGCCGTCCGCCCCCCGAGGGCGAACGCCTCGTCGGCGACCCGAACGTGCAGCGCCTCCAGATCGGGCTCGGCGTACACCGCCACACTCGCCAGCCCCGCATCGCGGCAGGCACGGGCTATACGGACCGCGATCTCACCGCGGTTGGCGATCAGGACCTTGCGCACGTGGGTCTCCTCCCTGAACTACGCAGGCAGTCTAGATAACCGCCGATTCAGGCTTTCGTAAGGCCCTCCTTATTTGGGTGCAGGTCCCGTGTAGCGGGAGGTCTCGCCCGATAACGGTCTGGTGACCGGCGGAGCCCGGACACGTCCTCCGCCGTCTCATCGGGGACCCGCGAGCCGAGTGGTGCGGGTGTGAGAGGAGTGATCGTGGCCAAGAAGGAGTCGTCCGCGGGCGGGAACCGGTTCTCCGGGCTGAGCAGGCCCCGCCGGCGCACCGCCGTCATCGCCGCCGTCCTGCTGGTCGTCGTCGGCTGGCCGGTGCTGAGCGCCCTGTTCGGCGGGTTCGAGCGGACCAGCGGCGGTGAGATCGCCGTCGTCCGCAACGGCGGGTTCTTCGACAACAACAGGATCCGGCAGGTCATCGACCCCGGCTCCGGGCGCGTCTGGATCGGGCTCTACTCGCAGGTCCACAAGTACCCCGCCCAGCAGCGCTTCTACACGATCACCTCCGACGCCCGGAAGGGCGACGAGACCGGCGTGGACGTCGTCACGGTGCCGAGCTCCGACGGCGTCAACATGGGCATCGAGGGGACGCTGTACTTCACCCTCAACCAGGACCACGCGGCGCTGAGGGACTTCGACGAGAAGTACGGGACGCGCAAGTTCCGCAGCGCCGGCGGTGAGATGTACAACGTCTACGACGGCGACAAGGGCTGGTCGGCGTTCCTCGACCAGATCGTCCGGCCGGTGATCGACAACGATCTGCGCAGCCAGATCAACAGCTTCCGCTGCGCCGAGCTGGTCTCGTCCTGCGCCCTCGTCCAGAACGCCTCCGCGCAGCCGAAGAACGTCCAGGCCGTCGGGCAGAAGGCGCAGAGCAACAACGCCAACATCGCCAAGGTGCAGAACGCGATCAACACGAGCCTCGCCGCCGACCTGGAGCAGACGCTCGGCGGGAAGTTCGTCACCAACATCCACTTCAACCTCGTCCGGATCACCCTGCCGGAGAAGGTGCAGGACGCCGTCGACCGCGCCCAGGCCGCGTTCGCGCAGGTCAGCGAGGCGCAGGCGAAGGTCGCCACGGCCAAGGCGGAGGCCGCGGCCAACAAGGCCCGGCAGAACGGCTACAACAAGTGCCCGACCTGCGCGAGGATCGAGGAGCTGAAGGCGCTCCCGCAGGGCATCACCGTCTACGCGCCCGGCAACCCGAACGGGGCGCTCCTGCGGGACAAGTGACGGAGGCCGAGCGTGCGGTTCCTGATCGTTCTGGCCGCGCTGGCGGTGGCCGCCGCGGTGGCCGTCCTGCTGATGTACGCGTTCGCCGACCGCTCGTCCGCGGGCAGGGCCGCGATCGAGCGCGGCGCCCGCTGGGAGGCGCACACCGAATCGTCCGGCGGGGTGACCACGGTCGTCGTGCGGCAGGTCACCCGGAACGGCGCCGGCGACCTGCTCGCCGAGCTCGGCCGGCAGACGGTCGCGGCCATACCGGACGGCGACCCGGAATGGGAGCAGCGCTATCACGAGGCGATGGCGCAGGCCCGTTCCCGCGTCGCCGCGCTGCAGAGCGAAGCGAACTGACCTGCCATTTCCCGGAAAGGCCCGCGCCCGCCACCGCGGCGGCGCGGGCCTTCGCGGGAAAGCGCCGGCTCGGCGCCGCACCGACCGGTGTACCCTCGGCTCGAATCTGCCCCCACATGATCAGCGGGAGGCGCCGATGGTGCGCCCGTGGCCCCGGGCCGGCCTCGCCGTCGCCCTGGCGGCGTGCCTGGCGGCGCCGTCGTCGGGCGTCCGGCGGGACAGCCCCGCCGTGGAGGACTACCTCACCCGGCAGCTCACCGCCGTCGCGAGCACCTTCCTGCAGCGCCGCTCCCAGGCGCTCGTCCCGCACCACGACCGGGACCGCCGCGACATGCCGACCGAGGTCCTCGGCGTGCGGATCTCCCCGAAGCTGGCGCGCTCGCAGGCGCGGGCCGTCCGGGAGCTGGAGACCCGCAACCGCGCGCCCGTCGAGGGCGGCCCCGCCTACACCGGCGCCCGCACCCGGCTCGACCCGGCGCGCGCCGTCCGGTCCGGCGACCGGATCACGCTGGAGGCCGTCGAGCACACCGAGGTCCGGTACGGCGGCGGCAAGGTCGTCCAGTCGGTGCGGCGGCGGTTCGTGTTCCGGACGCGCGGCGAGCAGATCACCCTCGTCGCCGAGCGCGTCCTCGACCCGGACGCCCACCCGGTCAACGACCCGGTCATCCCCGACCGCTGACCCGCTTTCCCCTGAAAACACTCTGAAATGCCCTTGACGGACAGTAAGTAAGCTCGTCACAACCCCGCCGTGGCCACATCCGGACACCGCAAGATGGTGCGATTAGGGCAGTTTCGGGGGACGACGGGCGAGGCGCATCTGGATTGTCGTGAGAGATGGGGCGTAAGCTGACGCCATTCTTTCCGCACCACGACGCAAAACGTTCGGCGATCAGCGACGAAAGGGCCGGAGCGATGGGCGACAAGCGCGGAGCCAACCTGGGCGAACTCGAGGAACTGTCCCGCATCTTCAGCAAGCACTCGCGCAACCTCGACGCCCTGATCAAGGACCTGAACGGCCGCACCGTCAGCAGCAGCGCCGCCTGGTGGGGCCCCGGCGCCGACCGCTTCCGCGCCGCCTGGGCCGAGGCCAAGACCGCCTTCGACAAGATGGCGCTGGCGCTGGAGCAGGGCAGCCAGGACATCCGCAAGTCCCAGCAGAACATCGAGGCCGCCACCCGCTGACCCCCCTGAGCCGCGGGTCCCGGCCCATCCCCCCGAGGCCGGGACCCGCATCAGCTCCCACCCCGGCGTCCCCGCAGCCGCCCCACGCCAGAGGGACTCTCCGTGAGCAAGCCGACGCCGCTGCAGCTGCAATTCCTCCTCGGCCACATCCAGACGCTGTCGGACCAGCACTGGCACCTGTTCACCGCCTCCCGCCAGGCCATGGACGACCGCGCATGGGTCGGCGGCAGCGCCTCCCGCGGCTTCGCCCGCGACCTCGACGCCAACGACGCCGCCCTGCACACCGAGCTGCGCAAGGCCCTGCAACTCGTCCGCGACGAGCTGGACCGCAGCCCGCTCCGGAAGGGCTGAGCCGTGGGCGACACCTGGCTCGACCCCGACACCTGCGGCGTGAAGCTCGCCGAGTTCGAGCACATGACCCGGCAGATGACGCAGGCAGCCCCGAAGCTGGTCGAACTCGCCGACAAGCTGTGGCAGGCGCTGCACGCCGCCCAGGTGAGCACGGCCCCCGCGATGGAGATCAAGCGCATCGCCGCGTGGGCCGACAAGGCCGCCTCCGACCTGCGCCGCCGCAACCAGCTGGCGCACGACCTCGACCGGCAGAAGCTCGCCTTCGTCGTCTGCCGCCAGGACGGCGACTACCTGAAGCTCCCCGACCGCTACACCGACCAGGTCGCGTACGCCGCCGGCCGCCGCAGCGCCGACCTGTTCCGCCGCGCGGCCGCGGGCGACCCCGAGGCCAAGGCCGCCCTGCGCCGCCTCCACGCGGAGGACATCACCCCGATGTTCGCCAAGGGCCTCCTGGAGGCCCTGGGCCCCGAGGCGCTCCTCAAGCTCCCGATGGACCTGATCGTCCCGCTGGCCGCAGACGTCCGCCACAACCGAGAGGGTGCGGACGCCAACGCCGCCGAAACCCGCGCGACCCTGGCCCTCCTGGGCCGCAGCCTCGCCCTGGCGACCCGCCCCGACACCGGGGCCTACCTGGGCGACGACTACCTGCGCAACCTCACCCTGGCGGGCCGCAAGAACTTCCCGCCCCTCAGCACCCCGCCGAACGGCACGTCCGGCTACCAGTCCCTGGGCGCCCTCCTGACCGCCGCAGGCGACACCCGCTTCTCCACCCACTTCATCGAGGTCGTGGGCAGCGACATGATCGCCTACGACAGCCGCCTGCGCCTTCTCAAGACCGTCGGCGAAGAACCCCTTCCCACCCTTGCGGGCAAGGCCGGCTTGGGCAACGCGCTTGAGCCCGCCACGACCAAGGTCGTCCCTGACGACCGCAAGACGGACTTCCTGGCACCTCTTCTCACCGCCGCAGCCGTCGCCGGCGAGGAGGCGTCCCAAGCCCTACTGACCCACGTGTACATGGGGCCGTTCCAGGAAGGCACAGAACCCAGCTTCAAGGGCTCGACCCTCCAGTACCTACTCCACGACCGCCGCTCCACGTGGAGCAGGACCGACCACGGCGCCGCCCTGGGCCAGACCCTTCGTACCGCCGCCATAGGCAGGGACGAGCAGTCCAGCCACTTGGCTTTCGTGGTGGGCGGGATCCTCGCCGCCGATGCCCGCAAGTACTTCGGCGTGACCGCCCGCAAGGAGTTGGAGATCAAGGACAGCGACGGCCTGGACGCCCTGTCCGGGCTGCGACCCGCCATGGCCGAGGTCCTGGCCGCGCACATCACGGAGATCAACGGAAGCTTCGATGCGTCCGGGTATGCGCTCCGGTCGGCCAGCTCACCGCTGAGCGACGCCGAGCTGGACCATCTGCTGCTGTACGTCACGCGTGACGCCGCTGCCTTCACGACACTACTCACCGCGCAAACTGCCCACGCCAAGCTCGCCGTCGACCACGCGATCGCCAACGGAGCCAACTGGGGCAACGTCGTCACCGCCGAAGGCGAGATGTTCGGCCGCCTGCTGGAGATCCGAAACCAGAACCTCGCGGCCGAGGGTGGACGCCTTACCGGCGTGTACGAGGACCTGCGCAATATGGTGGAGTTCGGGGTCACCCTCCTGCCGACCGGTGAAGGGTATGTAGACAAAGTCCCGGGTATAAGAAGGCTCTACCCTTTCCTTGTCGATAAACTCCGCAAGGAGATGGTCGATTGGATCACCAGGAAGTTGGCGGAGCACCCGAAGGAATCGGTGTTCGCTCCCACGACCAATGTCGAGGCCGTGGAGGATTTGCTCAGTCTGACGGTCGCCTCTTCCATGGTCGCTCATGGTGTCTACTCCAAACGTGGCCTGGAGGGGCAGTCCTTTGTCGTGAAGGGCAGCAAATCTGAGGTCATGTCACCCCGGGACATGAGCCCGCGGCAAGTTGAGCAGTTCTTGCAGTGGGCGAGAGAATATACCGGCCTCAATAGCATGCGAATTGCGTTGATATCTTCTATCGATGCCGGCGGGAAGAGCGCCACCGGTCATTTCCGTGATTCGGACGGCAACGTCCTTCCGACTGGTCAGCGATGAGGATCGTGCAAGTGGCCGCGTGTGCGGCCGCCGTGCTACCGGCCCTTGCGGTGGCGGGTTGCCAGGGAGGCGCGTCTCATGAGCGAACGGCTCCCGCCGACCTCGGGCCGGTCATGGACGGCGCGCCCTATCTTTGCGATCTCGTCCCCGAACGGTCGCTCCGCAAAGTCACCGGGGTCAAGGAACCGCTTGATGATCGCTGGTCGAACGGACCCCAGGTGGACGACGGCCTGTGTTTGGCATTCCTGGCCCGACGTGAAGCGCCACTCGGAGTGCATTGGTCATACCGTGACGGATCGCAAGTGCTCCGGCTCCAGCGGGAATCCTGGAAGGATGGATCGCCGCATCCACTCCCGCGTGAATTAGGAGATGGGTTTGCGGTGATACGCCCGACTTTCGGGGCAGACCCTAGACCGAATTATGTGATCGCGCAATTCGAATGCGGGAAGAAGAAGCCGTGGATCAGTATTGATTTTGCGCCGGTGGTTCGGGGGCGGGACGCCGTGCAGGACATGTTCGACTTCATGCGGATCGCAGAGAAGCGGTTCGGGAAGATTCACAAGTGTGAGCCGAGGCCGTCATGAGCAGAGGGCCCGCCCGAGCGTCTCTTCAGGCAGACGATCGCCTCCGCGCTGGCGGCTCATGGCCGGTATCCGGCGGACTCCTCCACGGAGGTCGGCGCAGAGAAGGCCGTGCGGAACTACGTGAGCTCCGACGGATCGGAAGTTCCAAAGAGTGCTTACAAGTGATTCCCGCAAGAATCCGTTTCGCATTCTCGTTGGCATTGCTGGCCCCGGGGAGCCTCGGCTGTGACGGAGGTGGTTCTGCTCCTGCCCCGTCGCGTTCGGTGAACGTGCCGGTGAGTGACAGTCGCCCCTACCTCTGCGATCTCGTTCCGGAGCGTGCTTTCAGGCAGGTGACGGGTCACTCCGGCACGCTCACATCGAGTTGGGACGGACCGCAGACCGACAACGGGCTCTGCCTGGCGTCGGGGACGGGCAACGAGTGGCCGCTCGGCGTGAGCTGGGAGTACCGGAACGGAGAGAAGACCGTTCGCTTTCAGGAGCGGAACTGGGCTGACAGCGATCCCCACAAGGTTCCCGCCGAGTTGGGCAGAGGGCTCGCCGTCGTCATCCACACCGCCGGCGCCAACAAGCGTCCCAACTATGTGATCGCCGTCTTCAAATGCGGGAAGAAGCGGCCGTGGATCAGTATTGATTTTGCGCCGGTGGTTCGGGGGCGGGACGCCGTGCAGGACATGTTCGACTTCATGCGGATCGCAGAGAAGCGGTTCGGGGAGATCCACAAGTGTGAGCCGAGGCCGTCATGAGCAGAGGACCCGGCTCTGCCGGCTGTTAGTTCGCCGCCTGACCACTACTCGCAACTAACCCGAACCGAGATGGAGATAGGCCGTTGACCGGGAAGACTCCGGCAGATCCGAAGTTTTGAAGAGTGTTCACAAGTGATTTCCGCC
>NZ_JBIQHY010000200.1:0-5947 GCF_044508335.1 Actinomadura sp. | reverse complement strand
CCGGACGGCCCGCGAGTCCTGTCGGCCGATATCGCGGTCGCCGCGACGGGATTCCGGCCCGACCTGGACATGCTGCGCGAGGTGCGGGTCGAACTCGACGCTGCCACCGAGGCGCCGGTCAGGCTCGCCCCGCTGATCGACCCGAATTTCCACAGTTGCGGGACCGTCCCGCCGCATGGCGAACGCGATCTCGCCCACCCCGAGCCCGGCTTCTACCTGGCCGGGATGAAGAGCTACGGCCGCGCCCCCACCTTCCTGATGGCCACCGGGTACGAACAGGTCCGCTCCATCGTCGCCGCCCTCGCCGGCGACCGCGAAGCCGCCGACACCGTCCAGCTCGACCTCCCCGAGACCGGCGTGTGCTCCACCAGCCTGGTCACCGACGACCTGCTACCGGGCGCCGCCGACCAGAGCGCCGGCCAGGATGACGGCTGCGGGACTTCGTGCTCCACCGAGGCGATGCCCGCCCCTGCCGCCCCGGCCGAACCCGACGGCGGGTCATGCTGCGGCCCCGCGGCCCCCGAACCGGTCCGCATCGGCATCGGAGCCCCCGCTGGCCTGGGATTCGCAACCGGGCACGTGCACGGCTACTCCGGAGAGGCCGAACACAGTGGTGCCTGACGGGGCGACGACCTGATGAGTCGTGGCACTCCCGCGTCCGGGCCGGCCGCGGACACCTTCGGGGTCGGCCCAGAAGTCACGACTTCGGCTCCTGACAAAGCCCGGAGCAGCTACATAATTACACGAAGTTGTGTAATAGTGGACTCATGAAGGACAATGATCTGGGGTGCTGCTCCACAGGATCTGCGTCGGTACTGACGCCGCCGCAGCGGGCGGGGAAGCCGCCGCTGGCCGAGCGACCCCTGCTCACCCAGCCTCAGGCGGCGCAACTGGTGGTGTTGTTCAAGGTGCTGGGCAACGACACGCGCCTGCGGCTGCTGCACGCGCTGCACCGCGACGGCGAGGTGCCGGTGGGGGAGCTGGCCGAGCAGGTGGGGATGCGCCCGCAGGCGGTCTCCAATCAGCTGCAGCGCCTGACCGACCGGGGCATCGTGGCCGCCCGCCGGGACGGCAACCGGATCTTCTACTCGATCGCCGATCCGTGCGTCCCCGCGGTGCTGGACCTGGCGTTGTGCCTGACCGAAGAGACGGCGGTGGCCGGTGATGACAGACCATGACCAACACGGCTTGAGCAAACGGCACGTCCAGATCGGTGCGGCTCGGATCGCCTATGTCGATGAGGGAGACGGGCCGCCGGTGCTGTTGCTGCACGGCTGTCCGTTCTCGTCCTTCGTGTGGCGGCGGATCATCACCGGGCTGGGGCTGCGGTTCCGGTGCGTGGCGCCGGATCTGCTCGGGTTGGGGGACACCGAGACCCCGCCGGACGCCGACTGGCGGCTGCCCGCCCAGGTTGAGGCGGTGCTGGGGCTGCTGGACGAGCTGGGCTTGGACGAGGTGGCCGTGGTCGGTCATGACCAGGGCGGCGCGATCGCCCAGCTGCTGGCCGCCGACCATCCCGGCCGGATCACCGCCTTGGTGCTGGCCGATGCCGAGGCATACGACAACTGGCCCTCCGCGGAAGAACTGCCGTTCGTCCGCGCCACCCAGCTGCCGGTCCTGGGCCGCGCGGTGTTGTGGGCGTGGTCGCGGCGATCGCTGTTCCGGTGGGCGCTGGCCTCGGGTAAGGCCGTGCATGACCGATCCGCGCTCACCGATGAGCTGGTCGACGGGTACATCGCCGCCAACCTCGGCAATGCCCACCGGCGTGCCAAGACCCGGCGGTTCCTGGCCGCGCAGCTCGATCCCGCCAACCAGGCCCATACCGCCGCCGCGCTCAGCAGCCTCCGCCGGTTCGAGGCTCCGACGCTGATCCTCTGGGGCGCCGAGGACGTGCATTTTCCCGCCGAATGGGCCAAGCGCCTGCATCACGACATCCCCGGCACCCAACGAGAGCCCGAACGCCTGGTGATCCTGCCCGCCACCGGCCACCTGCTCATGGAAGAACGGCCGGACCAGGTCGCCGATCTGCTGGCCGGATTCCTCACCGCGCACACCCGGCCGGCCGAGGGAGGATGACCATGCTGCTGGACGCTCTGATCATCCTGCACATCGCGGCCGGGCTGACCGCCGTCGTCAGCGGCATCGACGCGATGCGCGTCCCGAAGCGGCCCGGCCGCCACCCCAGCCGCGGCCGCATCTACCTGGGCGCCCTGGCCGTGGTCGCGGTCACCGCGTCCGGCATCGCCATCGCCCGCCCGCACACCGCCTACCTGCTGATCCTCGGCGGCCTGGCGCTCGCCGCCGCCGGCACCGGGTACGCGGCCCGCCGGAGGCGATGGCACGGGTGGCTACGCCACCACATCACCGCGATGGCGTTGTCCTACATCACCCTGCTGACCGCGTTCTATGTCGACAACGGGCCGCGGCTGCCGGTGTGGAAACTGCTGCCGCCGTACACCTTCTGGTTCCTGCCCGCCGCGGTCGGCCTCCCGCTCCTGCTACGAGCGCTGCACCACCATCCCGCACCGTCCAATACCCACCGTGCTTCACATGAGGAGACCGTCCCATGACCGATCCCGACGCCACCAACAGCGCCGTTACTTCCGACACCAAGGACGCCAGCCAGGTACGCGACCAGGTCCGAGCCCGCTACGCCGCAGCCGCCCGAGCGGTCACCACCGGCACCAGCGGCTGCTCACCCTCACCCCAAGGCGGCGACTGCTGCACCACTGCAACCAACCTGGACGAGCCCGGTTTCGGAGCCGCCCAATACACCGACCACGACCGCTCGCATCTGCCCGCCGACGCGATCACCGCAAGCCTCGGCTGCGGCAATCCCCTGGCCGTGGCAGAGCTGGCCGCCGGCGACACCGTGCTGGACCTGGGATCGGGCGGCGGCATCGACGTCCTGCTGTCAGCCCGCCGGGTCGGGCCGGGCGGCAAGGTCTACGGCCTGGACATGACCGAGGAGATGCTCGATCTTGCCCGGCGCAACGCCCGCCAGGCCGGTGCCACCAACGTAGAGTTCCTCCAAGGACACATGGAGCAGATCCCGCTCCCAGACGACCACGTCGACGTGGTCATCTCCAACTGCGTGGTCAACCTGTCCACCGACAAACCCGCGGTGTTCGCCGAAACCCATCGGGTCCTGCGGCCCGGCGGGCGGCTCGGCATCACCGACGTCGTCGCCGAGAACCACCTGACCCCCGCCGACCGTGCGACCCGCGGCGACCATGTCGCCTGCATCGCCGGAGCCCTCACCTTCGCCGAATACCGCGAGCACCTGACCGCCGCCGGGTTCACCGACATCACCATCACCCCCACCCACCAGCTCGCCGACGGCATGCACTCGGCGATCATCCAAGCCACCAAACTCGCAGCTTGAGATCTTTCTCAGAGGTCGGTCCCATTGCAGCGGTGTCGGCCGTGTCCTACTGCCGGTGACCAGCGTCTGGACTGGTGGGCCAGACGTCTACGGGGTTGGGCGGCTTCGATGGGGCTGCCCAGCGGGGACGAGCGAGGTCGCCGAGTTCGTCGATGGCGCCGCCGCAATGCAGGGCGCCGACGACGATGTCGATGCGCTTTGTGGTCTCGGCTCCGAGCCATCCGACGATTCGGGCAGCGAGGAGCCGTCGGGATGACGTCGCCTCCAGCACGACTACGTCGGCGAATGGGTTCAGCTCCCCACCATCGAGAGACCTGACCTCACCGAAACCGAGGCATGCGTGGTGGCCCAAGCAGTCCTCGCCACCGTCAACAACCAGGCCTCATCCGTCCACAATCGTCGGTGGCGAGATCGTCTCGCCGGTCACCTGCGCCGCCCCGGGCACGACCTATGCAGACGCGCACCTTCGAGGTCCAGATGCAGACCTGCCGGCCCGGGGCGGCGGCGGGCTTCGCATCGGTCAGCGGGAGTCGCGCTTCGAGCGCCAAGATGAGGTTCCGAGGAAGCCGGCCTGCGCGGTGGCCTGATCCTTGCTGAAGGAACGTAGTGGTCACAACCTCCGACAATCCAACCCCCGACAAGCCCGTGTTCGCAGGGATCGACTGGGGCGGAGCCTCCCATCAGCTCTGCGTCATCGATGCCGCTGGCCAAGTACTGTTGCAGCGCCGCGTCCAGCACAATGTGCCCGGCCTGGCCGAGCTCGACGAGTTGCTGGCCCTCCGGCCGAACATCAGGGTCG
The DNA here is from genome assembly GCF_044508335.1 of Actinomadura sp. Taxonomy (NCBI): domain Bacteria; kingdom Bacillati; phylum Actinomycetota; class Actinomycetes; order Streptosporangiales; family Thermomonosporaceae; genus Actinomadura; species Actinomadura sp. The sequence goes on along the minus strand of NZ_JBIQHY010000200.1, from coordinate 1,763 downwards.
CGATCGAACGCGGCGAGGGCCTGCTGGTCGAGCACCTGCAGCAGCATGGCCTGCCGGTCTACTGCATCTCCCCGAAGATCTCCGCCCGGGCTCGGGAACGCTATCGGATGGCCGCCGCCAAGTCCGATGCCTTCGACGCGTTCGTGCTGGCCGACACCCTGCGCCACGAGCACGCGCACTGGCCTCCTTTGTCGACCCCTTGCCGTTGACCGCCGAGCTGGCCGCCGTCACCCGTGACCGCGAACGTATCATCGAGTCCCAGCGCGCCGTGGAATCGCAGCTCCGCGCCATCCTGGAGGCTCACCACCCAGCTCCGCTGCACCTGTTCTCCACCCTGGACCGCGACATCACCTTGTCGTTCATCACCGACTACCCCACCCCTGCCCAGGCGGCCCGAGTCGGCGAGGCCAGGATGCAGGCGTTCTGCCGCCGCCACGGTTACTCCGGCCGTGTCCCCGCCGCCGAACTCGTCGAACGGCTGCGACCGCACCTGCTATCGGCCAGCTCTGGCGCCACCGCCGGCAAGCAGTTCACCACGAAACTGTTCGTCGACCAGCTGCGGCTGCTCAACACCCAGATCCGCGCCTGTGACCAGCGGGTCGACCAGTTGCTCGCGGCGCATCCCGACGCGGCGATCTTCCGCAGCTTCCCCGGGATCGGCCCGGTCACCGCCGCCGTGCTGATCTCCGAGATGGGCGATGACCGCGCCCGCTATCCCCAGCCGGCGGCGCTCCTTGCCGAAACCGGGCTGGCTCCCGTGACACGCGCCTCCGGCCGGATGCACCAGGTCCACTTCCGCTACGCCGCCAACAAGCGCATGCGGCACGCCATCGACTGGTGGGCCTTCACCTCAACTCGCGAGGTCGACTGGGCCAGGCGGGCCTACGACGACGCGCGCGCCCGCGGTCAGGGCAAGTACCGTGCCCTGCGCGGCCTGGGAGCCCGCTGGGTTCGCGTGCTCTGGCGCTGCTGGACCGACCACATCCCCTACGATCCCGATAAACACCAGGCCGCCAAGCAGGACACCGCCGCCTAACCACTGACACCGGAGATCACCCGCGCGGCTCACGTCAAGCGGGTCGTCGGCATGCCCGGACCCAACCTCATCCCAGGCAGCCACTTCAGCTCCGGGTTGACAGCGGGAGTCTGTATCGACCACCTGTGCTGCGGGCTCCCGCCTCAACGTTGACCCGCGGCCCTTGGCCAAGCCCTCCTGGCACCACTGCCTGCAAACGCCACCTGACGAGACGCGCGCGGGGGGAGCGGGTCGGCTCCGTTCGCGGGAGAGAGCCGGGAGGTGCCCCTGTTTTCGCGGCTTGGAACTGCGGACGCTCGGCCTCTCGACCAGCGGCCGAGCGCGAACGCTGTGACGCTGCCGGCGACGAGAACGACCGAGTTGACGATCACGGCCTTCCATTTGCTGTCGCGCTGACGTCGTCGTCGGTGTCAACGGCGCGGCGCGAGGAGCCAGGTCTCGTCCGACTCGGTACGTGCATGTGATCCGGTCACCGGCGGGAGGTCCTTCACCATCGTCCCTGCCCACCGGGAGGAATGATCTCCCTTCGAGGGACGCCCGTCGATGCTGCCGTTTCACACACCGGAAGATGGTGATCGCTTGACAGATGCGCCGCCGGACGCCGACGCGGGTGGTTCGGCCGGGAGGGCGGTGGCTGCTTCAGTCGCTCGTGGAGGTGAGGGAGTGCAGCAAGGCGGCGAATTCGCGGTCGGGGCTGATGTGGCGCTTGTGGAGGGGGCTGCAGGGG
>NZ_JBIQHY010000068.1:0-35192 GCF_044508335.1 Actinomadura sp. | reverse complement strand
CGGTACCGGGAGAGCCGGATCTCGTATCCGGTCTCCCTGCCGGCATGGGTGAGTGCGCGGCCGGTGCTGCTGTCGACGTTCCAGAGCCAGGGCCGGACGAACCGGATGGGCGCTCCCGCGGGTGCCGAGCCGATCGCCTCTTTCACCTCAAGCCGCAGCCGCTGCAGTTCCTCCAGCCCGGCGCCCAGGTAGTTCAGTGCCCGCTGGCGCCCGTCCCGGCTTGTGGCCTCCGCGAGCGCGACCGCCTCCTTGACGAGGTCATCGCTCTCGGCGGTCTTTGGACGCTGTCCGTGCGACCATCGACTGCCGATACAGCCGATCGCCTCGACGAGCAGCTTCACCGCTTGCCGCTGCATTCGATCCCCGTCGCCCCAGGTGTCGGTGATGAGCGGAAGGACCTGGCGCCATGTGACGTGGGCGAGTTGCGCGTCACCGGATGCGGGCCGCGTCCACGCCATCTCCGGAGTGAGGTACGTCAGGTGGACGCGGCACGATGGGTAGTGGTGGCGGGCAAGCCGCAAGTAGGTCGGTATCTGCGCGGGACGGTGGCTGGACGCCTCGGTCTTCAACTCGATCATCCAGAGCCGGTCTTCCCACATCAGCGCGTGGTCGGGCGCCGCGCCCGCCTCCTCGTCATTGCGCTTGGCCAGCTCGAATTCGTCGACGAACGTTGGTCGCGCTGACCATTCCGCGGTGCCGAAACAGAGGGCGTCCAGAGCCGAGAGATACTCGACGCCCTTCGTGCTCGGCTCATTGCGGCTGTTCCACGGCGGATACGGGCCGTCGAGGATCAGCATGGTCAGAAGTCGCTGGCAGTACTCTTCCCGGCCGAGTTTCAGAGTCCGGAGTCGGCGTAGCACCTCTTCTTCGATCGCCACCGCATCAATTTACGCCGCCCCTTCGGCGCTCGCGGAGAGTTCGCCGATTGCGCCTTCTCCTGAGCCGAGGAATTGTCAGGCCCCGTCCGTGGGAGCCGCGCCGATCCAGCGGCGGTAGGCGTCGATGTCGACGTTGCCGCCGCACACGATGGTGACCACGTGCCGGCCGGCGAAGCGTTCGCGGTCTTCGAGGATCGCCGCGACGCCGAGCGCGGCCGACGGTTCGACGACGAGGCCGGCGTGGTCGAAGAGCGTCCGCATGCCGGCGATGATCGACGCCTCCTCGACCAGGACGGCGTCGTCGGCGACCACGAGCAGATCGTCCAGGACGGCCGGGATGGGGCGCCGGCCGGCCACGCCCTCGGCGATGGTGTCGGTCGAGTCGGTGGTGACGACCCGCCGCCGGTGCCACGAGCGGGTCATCGCCGGCGCGCCGGCCGGCTGGACGCAGACCACCTCGACGCCGGGCGCCAGGTCCTTCAGCACGTGCCCCACGCCGGTGGCCAGCGCCCCACCGCCGAGAGCGATCAGCACGGCGTCGAACGGCGGCGCCGCCTCCACCAGTTCCAGGCCGATGGTCGCCGCGCCCTCGCAGGTCTCGATGTCCAGGCTGTCCTCGACGAGCCTGATGCCGTCGTGCCGCGCGGCGGCCGCCGCGCGTTCGCGGGCCATGTCGAAGTCGCCGTCGACCAGCTCCAGCCTGGCGTCCAGTGCGCGGATGCGGTCGAGCTTGGCGGCGGGCGCGAAACGGGACGCCACGACGGTGACGTCGAGCCCCCGGCCGCGGCCCGACCAGGCGAGGGCCTGGCCGAGGTTGCCCGCGCTGGCGCACACCACGGCGCTCGGGCCCTCGGCGGCGAGCCGGCTCGCGATCACCTCGGTGCCGCGGGCCTTGAAGCTGCGCACCGGGTTCGCCGTTTCGAGCTTGATGCTCACCGCGCACCCGAGTACGGGCTCCAGCGCTTCACAGCGGTACAGCGGAGAGTCGAGGAAGATCGGGTCGATGACCTGGCGGGCCGCCCGGATCCGGGCGGTGTCGAGGCGCGTCTCATGCACGACATGTCAGCGTAACGCCGCTGATGCCGTCTCCCGGGGGGCGCGCGTCGTCGGTGGAGCGGAGTACGTCCGGTCGCTGTGGCAGTCGATCGGCGTGCTCGTGATGGGACGGAACCGCCTGTGGGTCTTGCCCGCCGAGCACGGCGGGCAAGACCCGGCAGGCTTCACGTCAGCACTTCACCCAGTAGCCCGGATCGGTCTCCTTGATGCTGCTGGTGGTGAACACATTCCACAGCCCGAGGTTCTGGTTGGAGCCGTTGGCGTAGGTGTAGCCCATCGACTGGTGTGCTCGTCCGGCGGTGGTGTGCGCATAGTTGGACGCCGTCACACAGGCGGAGGTCTCCGTGGGCGTGGGCGTCGGAGTCGTGGGCGGAGTCGTGGTCGGCGTGGTGGTCGGCGTCGGTGAGGCGCTGCCGCCGCTCATCGCCTTGACCATGTTGACGACGGCCGTCATCTGCGGGCCGGTCTTGAGCGGGTACTGCGCGGACTGGTAGCCCCACCAGTCCCAGCAGCCGCGCGGGTTGCTCAGTCCCGACGCGGTCGCCTGCGGATACAGGACGATCATGGCGTTCGTGTCGGCGTACTCGTTGAGATAGGCCTTGTCCATGAACGTGTCGCCGATGTTGCCGTAGTACTGGTAGCAGCCGTGCAGCGCGACCATCAGCTTGCAGGACGACTGCTCGCAGGCTTGCGGGACGTAGGCGAACCCTTCGCCGCCCATGCTGATGGACGAGGCGTTCCCGCCGGGCACGTAGGCGTTCTGGTCGAACTGCACCAGCCGCCCGGTCGGGGACGAGGCGGCGGGCTGCACCGTGCCGAACAGGTGGCCCAGCATGTCCCCGACCGGGTCCCCGCCGCAGTCGTTGATCCAGGGCGACTGCGTGACCGAGCAGGAGCCGGGGCCGATGGGGCTGACCCAGGCGTGCCCGGCGGGTGAGTCGTGGTCGTAGACGACGTCGGCGCCCAAGCCGCGGTAGTAGGCGGCCAGGTCGTCGTTGACCGCCTCGGCGACGGTGGTGTCGGACGTGCCGTGGTACAGCCACACCGGGTCGCCCGACAGGTTCGCCACCGGGTCGACCGTGCCGGCCGCGGCGCGGTCGCGGGTCAGCTGTTCGAGCTGCGCGGGGGTCTTGCGCGGCAGGTACGTCGCCATGCAGGCGTTGAGCGCGGTGCTCAGGCTGTTCTGCGCGCAGTCGTAGGCGCCGGCGGAGAAGATGCCGGCCCCTTGGAACAGGGACGAGTAGGCGACATGGAGCTGGTTGGCCATGAATCCGCCGGACGACACCCCGCTCACATAGGCGGCGCTGATGTCGTACTCGGCGAGCGGGGCGGTGGTCGGCGGCGGGACGTCGGCGTGGACGACGGACAGCGAGGTCGTTGCCAGGGCTGCGGCCGCGGCGGCGGCCCAGAGCCCCTGCCTGATCCTCAGGCGCATCGGAACTCCCGGGGGTGGGGTGGGTGCCGTCATCGTCGGCAGCCCGCGCATCGCCTGCCAGATCGCGCGAGAACACAATCCCGGAGATCAACATGGCGGCGGTCCCCACGCCCCGACCCGCCGCCGGTTTCGGGCTCGGCCTCGCAGCGGGCGCGGTGAAAACGGCGGGGCGTGCGGCGGGGACGCCGTAGGCTGCACGGGTGACTGAGAAGCTTTGGCGGATCGAGCCGTCCGGGCCGCTGCGCGGGGACGTCACCGTGCGGGGGGCGAAGAACGCGGTCAGCAAGCACATGGTCGCGGCGATGCTGGGAGACGGGCCGAGCACGATCGGCAACGCGCCCGACGTCGGCGAAGTCGGCATAACCGCGGGCATGCTGGAGCACGTCGGGATGACGGTGGAGCGCTCCGGCGGCGAGGTGACGGTGGTGCCGGGGCCGGTGTCGGACCCGAGCGTCGGCAAGGCGTTCACCGGGCTGAACCGCATCCCGATCCTGATGCTGGGGCCGCTGCTGCACCTGGCGGGCGAGGCGTTCGTGCCGCTGGTCGGGGGCGACCCGATCGGCAGGCGCCCCGTCGACTTCCACGTGGACGCGCTGCGCGCGTTCGGAGCCGAGATGACCCACGCGCCCGACGGCATCCACGCCCGCGCGTCGCGGCTGGTGGGCGCGCGCATCGAGCTGCCCTACCCGAGCGTCGGCGCGACCGAGACCGTCCTGCTGGCGGCGGTGCGGGCGCGCGGGAAGACCGTCATCCGCAACGCGGCGACGGAGCCGGAGATCATCGAGCTGGCGCTGTTCCTGCAGCGGATGGGCGCGCGGATCTCCTTCGCCCCCGACCGGAGGATCGTGGTCGAGGGCGTCGAGCGGCTGAGCGGCGCCCAGACCAGGTTGGACGGCGACCGGATCGAGGCGTTCTCCTACCTGGTCGCGGGCCTGGTGACGCGGGGAGAGGTGCGGGTGCACGGCTGCCCGCAGGACCGGCTCGTCACCGCGATCACGACGCTGACCCGGATGGGCGCGGAGTTCGAGATCACCGACGACTGGATCATGGCGTCGGCGCCGGACGGGCTGCATCCGGCGGCGGTGCAGACCGACACCCATCCGGGGTTCGCGACCGACTGGCAGACGCCCCTGATGGTGCTGTTCACGCAGGCCGAGGGCATGTCGGTGCTGCACGAGACCGTGTACGAGAACCGGCTCGCGTACGTGCCGGCGCTGCAGAGCATGGGCGCCGAGATCGAGGTGTACGACACCTGCCTGGGCGGTCCGGCGTGCCGGTACCACGACACGGCGGCGCTGCACTCGGCCGTCGTGCGGGGGGTCACCAAGCTCCGCGGCGGGGACGTGACCATGCCCGACATCCGCGCCGGGTTCTCCGCGGTGCTGGCGGCGGCGGTCGCCGAGGGGCCGTCCACGCTGCGGGGCGTCCACCACATCGAGCGCGGCTACCACCGCCCGGTGGAGCAGTTCCGGAAGCTGGGCCTCGCCCTCCGGGAGGGTTAGCGGACGACCTCGGCGCTCGGCCAGGTGAACGTGAGCGCGCCGCCGACCGGCAGGTCGTGCCAGAGCGGCGCCAGCTCGTCGAGGCGGTCGAGGACGCGGCCGACGACCGCCGCGTCCTCGGCCGGGACCGGTGTCCCGCGGGCCCACTCGGGCGTCGCGGCCCCGGCCCGGCGCCGCCAGGCGACGTCGCACAGGCCCGCCAGGTACTCGGACCTGGCCATGTCGCCGCGATCGGCCCTGCTCAGGGACGCCTCCCGCTTCTTCAGCCGGCGCTGCTCCCGGGCCCGGCGGCGCCGGTCGCCCGGCGTCTCGACCGTCTCGAAGAAGCCGCCGCCGCCGGCCGCCGCGCGCCCGAACACCCCCGACTCCAGGCCCAGCTCCGCCTCGGCCAGGTAGTGGACGAGGTCGTGCGGGATGTGGTCGTCGTAGCCGGGTGCGGGATCCATCCGGCGCGGCTGCCGCCCGGGCAGGATGACGACGGTGGCGTACCGGCGCTCACCCGTCCGTTCGAAGCGCACGTCCATGCGGTCAGGCTAGGCCGCGCCGTCCCGGGCGCGCATTCCGTTTTCCGGCCGCTCCTTACCCGGTGATGGCCGAAACCTACAAGACCGGTGCGCGTCCGGCGGTCAGGCTGGAGGCATGGACATCGACAAGGCATCCGACTTCATGGCCACGCACGCCCGCCCGCTCGACCGGCGCCGTTTCGAGCTGCTGATCGGCGAGGGGGACAGGGACGCGCTGCTGGCCGCACTGAACGCCTACCGCAATCCCGACGGCGGCTACGGGCACGGCCTCGAACCCGACCTGCGGTCGCGGACGAGCCAGACGGGCCCGGCCCTGCACGCGTTCGAGGTCTTCGAGGAGCTGGCCCCGGTCACCGCCCCGGAGGCCGTCGCGCTCTGCGACTGGCTGGAGTCCGTGACCCTCCCGGACGGCGGCATCCCGTTCGCGCTGCCCATGCCCGATCCGGTTGGGTCTGCACCGTTCTGGACGGGCGCCGACGCGGAGACGTCCTCGCTGCAGATCACCGCGGTCGTCGCGGCGATGGCGCACCGGGTCGCCGCCCACGATGAGGCCGTCGCCAAGCACCCCTGGCTCGACCGCGCGACGCGCTACTGCCTCGACGCCGTCCGGAAGAGGGACGAGCTGCACGCGCTGGAACTCTCGTTCGCCATCTGGCTGGCCGACGCGATCGAAGACCGCGAAACGCTCCGCCTGCTCGGCCGGCACATCCCGGAGAGCGGCCTCGTGCACGTCCAGGGCGGGCTGGAGGACGAGATGATGAGGCCCCTGGACTTCGCCCCCTACCCCGGACGCCCCGCACGCGCCCTCTTCAAGGAGGACCTCGTGCGCGCCGAACTGCGGCGCCTCGACGAGCAGCAGCAGGACGACGGCGGCTGGCGCGTCGACTTCGCGAGCTACTCGCCCGCCGCCGAGCTCGAATGGCGCGGCTACGCGACCGTCAAGGCCGTCTCCATCCTGACCCGCGACCCGGAGCGCTGAGCGCCCGGAAAGGCGCGATTCGGCTCCGTGGCGGGGGCGCGGGCGCGTGGGATCCTTGAGCCGCAGTTCGTATCCGACGGCTCCGGAGGCTCCCGATGGACAACGGCCCGGGCTACACGGCGCTCACGCCGCTGGCGTTCCTGAACAGGTCGGCGGAGGTCTTCCCGGACAAGACCGCCTACGTCTACGGGGACCGCAGGGTCGCCTACGCCGAGTTCGCCGCCGAGGCGACGCGGCTCGCGAACGCGCTGCGGGCGTCCGGGGTCGAACCCGGGGACCGCGTCGCCTACCTGGCGCCGAACGTCCCCGAGCTGCTCGTCGCCCACTTCGCCGTGCCGCTGGCCGGGGCCGTCCTCGTCGCGATCAACACGCGCCTCGCCCCGGAGGAGATCCGCTACATCCTCGAACACTCGGGGGCCCGGGCACTGGTGGCGGACGCGGGCCTGCACGCGTCCATCGCGCCGATCGCGGACGGGCTGCCGCAGGTCGTCACGGTCCCGGCGGCGGGCGCGGAGCCCGACCCGGCGGTGGGCGGCATCACCTACGACGAGCTGCTCGCCCGCGGCTCCGCCGAGCCGCTGCCCTGGGACGTCCCGGACGAGAACGCCGCCATCTCGATCAACTACACGTCCGGGACCACGGGACGGCCCAAGGGCGTCGTCTACACGCACCGCGGCGCCTACCTCAACGCGCTCGGCGAGGTCGTGCACTCGCGGCACACGCCGGACAGCGTCTACCTGTGGACGCTGCCGATGTTCCACTGCAACGGCTGGTGCACGCCGTGGGCGCTCGCCGCGATCGGCGGGACCCAGGTGTGCCTCCGCGCCGTCGCCGCCGGGGAGGTGTGGCGGCTCATCGACGCCGAGGGCGTCACCCACCTCAACGGCGCCCCGACCGTGCTGGTGGCGATCGCGAACGCGGCGGAGGCGCACCCCCTGGAGCGGCCGCTGACCGTGACGACGGCGGGTGCGCCGCCCAGCCCGACGATCATCGGGCAGATCGAGGGGCTCGGCGCGAGCATCGTGCACGTGTACGGGCTGACCGAGACCTACGGGCCGTACTCGGTGTGCGAGCCGCAGCCCGGGTGGCCGGTCCTGGCCGCCGGCGACCGGGCGCGGCTGCTGGCCCGGCAGGGCGTCGGGATGATCCAGACCGACGGCCTCCGGGTCGTCGACGACGCCATGAACGACGTCCCGGCCGACGGGGAGACGCTCGGCGAGATCGTCATGCGCGGCAACAACGTGATGAAGGGCTACCACCGGGACGAGGAGGCCACCGCGGAGGCGTTCCGGGGCGGCTGGTTCCACTCCGGCGACCTCGGCGTCCGGCACCCGGACGGCTACGTCGAGCTGCGCGACCGGTCCAAGGACATCATCATCTCCGGCGGCGAGAACATCTCGACGGTGGAGGTCGAGCGGGCCATCGACTCCCACCCGGCCGTCCTGGAGGTCGCCGTCGTCGCGGTGCCGGACGAGAAGTGGGGCGAGCGGCCCAAGGCGTTCGTCGTGCTCCGCGACGGGCAGGCCGCGACCGAAGCCGAGCTGGTCGAGCACGTCCGCGCGAGCCTCGCCCGGTACAAGGCGCCCGACACGGTGGAGTTCGTGACCGAGCTGCCGAAGACGTCCACCGGCAAGATCCAGAAGTTCCAGCTCCGCGAGCGCGCGTGGGCGGGCCGCGAACGCCGCGTCCAGGGCTGAGGAACCCTTGCCGCATCGGGCCTCCCGGGGGCGTGAGGACCGATGGTTCCGGGGAAGTGTTCCCTGGGCGAGGGCCGGGCAGCCGGCCGTCCGTGGAGAGGGGAGCGTGATGGCGCCCACCGAGAGGCCGACCGGGAACGTGCTGATCGTGGGGGCCGGCCCGACGGGGCTCCTGCTGGCCGGGGACCTGGCCGCGGCCGGAATCGCCTGCACGGTGCTGGAGCGCCGCGCGGAGGAGACGGCCAACCTGACGCGGGCGTTCGCCGTGCACGCCCGCACCCTGGAGATGCTCGACCAGCGCGGCCTCGCCGACGAGCTGATCGCCACCGGGACGAGCGTCGGGACGCTGCGGCTGCTCGGCTCGACCGCGCTCGACCTCTCCCATCTGCCGGGGCGTTTCCCGTTCGTCCTCGTCACGCCGCAGTACGAGACGGAACGCGTCCTGCGCGGGCGGGCGCTGGCGGCCGGCGCGGAGATCGTGCACGGCGCCGAGGCCGTCGCGCTGCGCCAGGACGCGGCGGGCGTGGACGTCGACGTGCGCACGGCCGGCGGCGGGACCGAGACGCGCCGCGCGTCCTACGTCGTCGGCGCCGACGGGGTCCGCAGCACCGTCCGGCGGGAGCTCGGGCTGCCGTTCCCCGGCCGGGCGGCGGTGCGGTCGGTGATGCTCGCGGACGTCCGGCTGGACGAGCCGCCCGCCGGCGTCCTCACCGTGGGCGCGGTCGGCGACGCGTTCGCGTTCATCGCCCCGTTCGGCGACGGCTGGTACCGGGTCATCGCCTGGAACCGGCGGCACCAGGCCGCCGACTCCGAACCCGTCGACATGGCCGAGCTGCGGGAGGTGGTCCGCCGCGCGCTCGGCGCCGACCCCGGCATCCGCGAACCGCGCTGGACGTCCCGGTTCCACAGCGACGAGCGGCAGGTCCCCCGCTACCGGGTGGGACGGGTGTTCCTGGCCGGGGACGCCGCGCACGTCCACTCCCCGGCGGGCGGGCAGGGCATGAACACCGGGATGCAGGACGCGGCGAACCTCGGCTGGAAGCTCGCCGCCGAGCTGTGGGGCTGGGCGCCGTCGTGGCTGCTCGACAGCTACCACGAGGAGCGGCACCCCGTCGGGCGGCAGGTGCTGCGGGGCAGCGGCGCGGTGCTGCGGTTCGCGCTCGCCGAGCCGCGCTGGCTGCGCGCCGCGCGCGCCGGCGCCGCGTGGGCGGCGACCCGCGTCCGGCCGGTCGCGCGGCGGCTGGCCGGGGCCGTCTCCGGCATCGACATCGCCTATCCGGCGCCGCGGGGCGCGCACCCGCTCACCGGGCGCCGCGCCCCCGACGTGCCCCTCGCCGGCAGCCCGGCGCGGCTGTACGAGCTGCTCGGCGACGGGATGTTCGTCCTGGTCGTCGCCGCGAACGACCCGGCGGTCACCTACCTGGCGACCAAGCGGTGGGCGGGCCGCGTGCACTGCGCCCTGGCCGGGGGCGCCACCCGCACGACCGCGCTGGTCCGCCCGGACGGCTACATCGCGTGGGCCACCGACGAGACCGCGCCTGACCGGCGCGCCGCCGAGATCCGCGACGCGCTGAACCACTGGTGCGGGCAGCCCGCCGACCGGGCCGTGCACGAACCGCGCCGCGTCGGGGGCGTCCCGGCGAACGAGAACGAGCGGAGGACCTGACATGGCGGACCGAGCGGAGAGCCGCAACGTCGCCCGCAAGCTGATCGCCTCGCACCTGGTGAGCGGCGAGATGACGCCCGGCACCGAGATCGGGATCCACGTCGACCAGACGCTCACCCAGGACGCGACCGGCACGATGGTGATGCTGGAGCTGGAGGCCCTCGACCTCGACCGGGTCAAGACGGACGTCTCCGTCCAGTACGTCGACCACAACCTGCTGCAGGCCGACGAGCGCAACATGGCCGACCACATCTTCCTGCGGTCCGCCGCCCGCCGGTACGGGCTCTGGTACTCCAAGCCCGGCAACGGGGTCTCGCATCCGACCCACATGCAGCGGTTCGGGGTGCCGGGCGCCACGATGGTCGGCTCCGACTCCCACACCTGCGCGGCCGGGTCGCTCGGCATGCTCGCGATCGGCGTCGGCGGGCTGGAGGTCGCGATGGCGATGGCGGGCGAGCCGCTGCACGTGACGATGCCGGAGATCTGGGGCGTCCGGCTCACCGGGGAGCTGCCGCCGTGGCTCAGCGCCAAGGACGTGATCCTGGAGATGCTGCGCCGGCACGGGGTGCGCGGCGGCGTCAACCGGATCATCGAGTACCACGGGCCCGGCATCGCGTCGCTGACCGCCATGGACCGGCACGTCATCGCCAACATGGGCGCCGAGCTGGGCGCGACGACGACGGTGTTCCCCTCGGACGAGCGGGTCCTGGAGTTCCTGCGCGCCGAGGACCGCGCGGACGACTTCACCGGGATCACCGCCGATCCGGGCGCGTCCTACGACGTCGCCGACGAGATCGACCTGTCGTCGCTGGAGCCGCTGATCGCCCGCCCCAGCTCGCCCGGCGACGTCGTCCCGGTGCGGGAGGTCGCGGGGGAGGAGGTCCACCAGGTCGTCGTCGGGTCGTCGGCGAACCCCGGGCTGCGCGACTTCGCGTCCGTCGCGGCGATCGTGAAGGGCCGCCAGGTGCACCCGCGGGTGTCGCTGGACGTGAACCCCACATCGCGGCAGATCCTCGTCGACCTGACCCGGATGGGCGCGACCGCCGACCTCGTCCAGGCCGGCGCGCGCATCCACCAGACCGGCTGCATGGGCTGCATCGGCATGGGGCAGGCGCCCGCGATCGGCCGCAACAGCCTGCGGACCGTCCCGCGCAACTTCCCCGGCCGCTCCGGCACCAAGGACGACCGGGTCTGGCTGTGCTCGCCGGAGACCGCCGCTGCCGCCGCCCTCACCGGCCGCATCACCGACCCGCGCGACTTCGGCATGGAACCGCCCGCCGTCCGGCTCCCGGACAGGTCCAGCGTCAACATCGCCATGCTCGAAGCGCCGCCGCCCGAGGACGAGGCGCGCGGCGTCGAACTGGACAAGGCGCCCAGCATCGGCGTCCTGCCCGAGCTCGACCCGCTCCCGGACGAGTTCGAGATCCCCGTCGCCATCAAGGTCGGGGACGACGTGTCCACCGACGAGATCCTCCAGGCGGGCGCGCGGGCGCTCCCGTTCCGCAGCGACATCGCGCGGCTCGCCGACTTCACGTTCATCCAGCTCGACGAGGGCTACCCGGAGCGCGCGCGGCGGGCCGGGCCGCACGCCGTCGTCGGCGGCCGCAACTACGGGCAGGGCTCGTCCCGCGAGCACGCCGCGATCGCGCCGCGCCACCTGGGGCTGCGGCTCGTCCTGGCCCGCGGCTACGCGCGGATCCACTGGCAGAACCTCGTCAACTTCGGGATCCTGCCGCTCGAATTCGCCGACGGCGCCGACTACGACCGGGTCGAGCAGGGCGACGTGCTGCACGTGGCGAACGTCCGGGACGCGCTGAAGGCCGGAAACGAGATCGAGGTCCGCAACACCACCAAGGGCGAGACGTACCGGGCGCGGCACCGCCTGTCCGCGCGCCAGCGCGACCTGGTCGCCGCCGGCGGCCAGATCCCGCTGCTCCGCGAACGCGCCGGCTAGTAGCGGCGCTCCTCGCGGCCGTAGCCGAGCTCCTCGGCGACGTCCGCGACGTTGGCGTACTCGCGCTTGGGCAGCGTCCGCAGCTGCTCGACCGCCTCGTCGGGGGCGCCGGCCTCGGCCGCGTGCCGGACCAGCTCGTTCGGGCGCGCCGGATAGCCGACCCCGGTGAGCATCCGGGCGAGCGCGCTGCGGCTCGCGACGTCCCGCGCGCTCATCCCGGGCGGAGCGCCCTCGCGCTCGTCGGCGGCCGCGCGGGTCGGGTCCGCGGGGTCGTCGTCGGAGAACGGCTCGGTCTCCTTGAACTCCTCCGCGTGCGTGGGATGCCCGCCGCTGACCATGCCCCGCGTCTCGTGGACGATCTCGTCGTCGACCTTCGGGCTGTGCTTGTCGCTCATGTCAGGCATGGGGGGAGCGTTCCCGGGCGCCCGTGCCCAAACATGCCGCCGATCTTGGCGTGCGTCAGGACGACAGGCGCATGAGGCGCAGCACGCGCCGCACCAGCGAGTTCCCCCCGGCCTCCTCCGGCGCCCTCTCCTCGGCGGGCTCCTCCGCGTCCGCCGGCGCGGCGGCCCGCGGGTCCGGCGCGGCCTGCGCCACCTCGTAGATGACCGGCAGCGACCGCAGGCCGCGCATCAGCGGGGACGACCGCCACGGGAGCTGGTCGGCGGGCAGTGCGAGGCGCAGCGAGGAGAACCGGTCGAACAGCCGCTCCACCGCGATCGTCGTGATGGCGGTGGCGAGGTCGCGGCCGAGGCAGGCGTGCGGCCCCGCGCTCCAGGCCAGGTGGGCGCGGGAGCTGTAGATGGAGTCCGGCGTGGTGGACGTGGTGAACGCCGGGTCGAGGTGCGCGGCGGCGGGCGACACCATGACCGGGTCGCCGGCGGCGATCTGGAACCGGCCGATGCGCACGTCGGCCTTCGCCCAGCGGAACGACAGGTTGGCCATCGGCGGGTTCGCGGCCGCCGCGCGGTTGATCGCCTCCTGGATCATCCCGGCCGACATGCTGTCGCCGGCCCCGGTGTCGCCGATCAGCACCTCGGTGATCGTGTTGCAGATCAGCGTGCCCGTCACGTCGCCGACGAGCCCGGTCATCATCGCCATCTCGCCGGTCAGCTCCTCGGCGGTCAGGTCCGGGACGGCGGCGAGCATGAAGGACGGCAGGTCCGCGCCGGGGGAGGCGACCCGCGCCGCGCACACGTCCGCGACCCGGGCGACCAGCCGGGCCGACGCCTCCTGCGCCTCCGGGCCGGCGTCCATCACCCGCCACAGGTCGATGATCAGCTCGTCGTCGCCCTTACCGCCGGTGCCGAGCAGCCGCCCGATCACCATCAGCGGCAGCGGCCGCGCGTACTGCGCGGACAGGTCGGCCCAGCCGGACGGGCCGCCGTTCTCCGACAGCACGGTGATCAGCTCGTCGGCGTGCCGGCGGACGGCCTGCTCCAGCGACTTGGCCTCCGGGCGGGTGCGGTCCTGGAACGGCCGCAGGCCCGCGCTCCACGCGCTGCGCAGCCGGGTGGAGTCGGCGCCGTCGCGGAACCCCGCGTTGTCGGACTCGACCACGGGCAGCATCGGCCAGTCCGCCGGGACGGCCCCCTCCCGGTACTGGCGCCAGTTCTCGACCCGCCTGCTCCAGACGCCGCGGGTGTCGCGCAGGATGTCGAGCGTCTGCGGGTAGCCGATCACCAGCCACGCCGGGACGCCGAGGACGTCCACCGGCGCGACGGGCCCGTACTCCTCGCGCAGCCGCTCGTAGAACACGGCGGGGCGGGACTCGTAGTCGCGGTTCAGCAGCGGCTGGACGGCGAGCGCCTCCAGCGGGGGATGGGCGGGGGCGGGGTCCGCCTGCGGCGTCTGGGGCTCCACGTGCACAAACCATAGGAGAGATCGTTCTCCGCTGGCGTGCTTTGCGGCGGAAACGCCCGAAATGATCTTCCGGGCGGGCCGGATGGCCGATTCCACCGCCGGTATGTGAGGCTGGGGGTGCCCCTAACAGAGCTGGAGGTCCGCATGGCCGACTCGTCAGGAGAACCCGCCGACGGAGAGGACGACGTCAAGCGCAGGTTCCGGGAGGCCCTGGAGCGCAAGCGCGGAGCGGCGGGCAGGAACGCCGGCACGTCCGGCAGGAGCGGCTCGAAGGTGCGCGGCAAGCACGACCGCGCCGATCACCAGCGGCAGTTCCGCCGCAAGAGCGGCTGACCGGGGCCGCCCCGCCGATCGACCCCCGCGCCCGGCGCGCGGGGGTCCGCCCGACCGCGGGTCAGCGGCCGTAGAGCTTCTTGGAGTAGTTGCGCTCGGCGTAGTACTCCTCCAGCTGCTCCAGGTTCTCCTCGGTGTACTGGACGTCCTTGACGATCCGGGCGTGCGACGGCAGCGCCTGCGGATCCCACGTCTCCGGCTTCCACAGCTTCGAGCGCATCAGCGCCTTCGCGCAGTGGAAGAAGATCTGCTCGATGTCCACGATCAGCGCGAGGGCCGGGCGGTGGCCCTTGACGATCATGTCGTCGAAGAACGGGGCGTCGCGGACGAGGGTGGCGCGGCCGTTGATGCGCAGGGTCTCGCCGCGGCCGGGGACCAGGAAGATCAGCCCCACGTGCGGGTTGCTCAGCACGTTCATGAAGCCGTCCGCGCGGCGGTTGCCGGGGCGGTCCGGGATGGCGATCGTGGTGTCGTCGAGGACGCGCACGAACCCGGGCGGGTCTCCCTTGGGGGAGACGTCGCAGTTGCCGTCGGCGTCGCTGGTGGAGATCAGGCAGAACGGGGAGCGGGCGAGCCACTCCCGGTCCCAGGCGTGCAGCGTGACGCGCTCCTTGTCGATCGCCCTCCGCATCGGTGCGCCGAGGAGCTCGCGCAGCTCCTCGGCCGAGGTGATCGGGGTGAACTCGGGGGCGAGCGTCATCGCCGTTCCTTCCGCCGGGGGACTGGATGATCAGCCTAACCCGGCGGTTTCCGGGCGTTCGGCGGCAGGGTCAGCGTTTCGGCGCGTAGCTGCGGACGCCGTTCTCCTCGTGGGCGTCCAGCACGCCCCGGTCGGCCAGGACGTCCAGGTGGGCCTCGATCTCCAGGACGGCCAGCATCCGGCTGAAGGCGTCGAGGTCGGCGAGCGCGCGCTTGCGGCGCGTCCACGGCATGGCCGCGGCGACCTCGAACGCCGTCCCGCGGCCCGCCCGGACCTGCGCGGCGGCGGCGTCGAGGCGCTCGGCGTGGTGCTCCAGCAGCTCGTCGACCCGGGTGTGCACGCTCGGCCGCACCGGGCCGTGCGCCGGGAGCAGCAGCGTGTCCGGCATGTCGCGGACCAGCCGCAGCGACTCCAGGTAGCTGCGCAGCGGCTTCGGCTCCGGCTCGGTCTCCAGCCCGATGGACGGCGTGATGTGCGGCAGGATGTGGTCGCCCGCGAACAGCAGCCCGTCGGCGGCGTCCCGCATGACGATGTGGCCGCGCGTGTGGCCGGGCGTGGCGAACACGTCCAGGCCCCGGCCGGCCAGCGCGATGCGCTCCCCGTCGTCCAGCCAGGCGTCCGGCAGCGTGTGCGGGACGTCGCGCTCGGAACGGTCCACCGGCATGCTCGCGATCTCGTCGGCCAGGTCGCCGGCGCCGCAGCGGCGCAGCTTCTCCACCTGCCGGGGGTGCAGTCCGCGGCGCATGTCGAACGCCTCGATGGACGGCCGCTCGCCGCGGCCGATCCGCACCCGCGTCCCGAACGACTCGCGCAGCGCGAGCGCCTGCGAGTAGTGGTCCCAGTGCGCGTGGGTGACGAGGAACTGCGCCACGTCGTCCAGCCCGTGGCCCATGCTGCGCAGGGCCTGCTCCATGGACGCGCGCGTGTCGGGCATCGCCCAGCCGGAGTCGATGACGACGAGGCCCTCGGCGTCCTCGATGACGTACACGTTGACCGCGTGCAGCGACGGGATCGGCAGCGCCAGGGGGATCCGGTGCACCCCCGGCACCACCGGATGAGCGCCCGGCTCGGTCCAGTCAGTCGGCTGCTCCACGACCGGTGCCGTCACCGCGCGCCCCCTCGGAATGTCGAATCACGTTCTGATCGAACCTACTTCATCATGAACATCCCTTTCGCCGCCGGGTCGGGGTCAGCCGCGGCGGGCGTCGCGGCCGGCGGCGCGGCGCGCCTCGGCGGCGGCCTCGCGGGCCTCGCGGGCCGCCTCCTCCGCGCGGGCGCGGTTCTGCTCGGCGCGCTCCGCCCGGCGGGCCGCCGCGTCCCGGGCGGCGACGGCGCGGTCCAGCTCGCGGCGCAGGCGCCCCACCTCGGCGGACGCCTCCTCGGCCTCGCGCCTGGCCTCGTCCGCCCGTTCCGCGCGCTCGGCCAGCTTGCGCTCGGCCTCCGCGGCGCGTCTGCGCATGGTCTCGGCGCGCCGGGCCCGTGCCGCGCTCGTCCGCGTGACGTTCGTCTTCGGCTCCTTCTTCGGAACCGGCTCCTCCTCGGGCTCGGGCCCGGGCCTGCGCCCGGGCTCGGGCCCGGGCTCCCGCTTCGTCCGCCGCTTCCCGCCCTGCGGTGCCATGGGGAAGCCGGCGGGGACGAACCCGGTGTGGCTGCGCGGCTGCGTCAGCCGGCCCTCGCGGACCTCCTCGGCGATCTCGGCGTCGACGGTGGCGGCCTGGAGGGTGTCCTCGACCTCCCGGACGGCCTGCTCGCGGAGGGCGCCGCCGCTCCGGGCCGCGAGGTCGGCGGCGGTCCGCACCAGCGCGGCGACCAGGTCGGCGCGGCGCTGCTCCAGGTCGCGGAGGCCGCTGCCGGAGCCCCACGCCGAGCGCATCTCGGCCCCGACGTCCAGCAGCCGGTCCAGGTCGCCGGCGGCGGAGCGGCTGAGCAGGTTCACCGCCCACGCCGACATGGTCGGGCGCCGCAGCGCGCCGAGGCGCCCGGCGAGCGCCGCGTCGCCGTCCTCCTTGGCCCGCCGCGCCAGCCGCTTGCGGGCCGCCACGAACTCGGCGGGCGGGACGCCGTAGAGCTCGTCGGCCGCGCTGGAGAAGTCCACGCCTGATCTTTACCCCGCCCGCGGCCGGCGGATCCGGGTGGACGGCCCGGCGCGCCCAGGGCTATACTCGTCCACGAGTATTCGTCTACGAGGAAGGTGCGGGATGGCCAAGCGGCGCAAGGTGAGCAACCTGCTCGGGCTCGCCGTGCTGTCCACGGTCTCCACCCGGCCCATGCACCCGTACGAGATGGCCGCCCTGATGCGCGCCCGCGGCAAGGACCGCGACATGAACATCAAGTGGGGCTCGCTCTACACCGTCGTGGGCAACCTGGTGAAGCACGGGTTCCTGGCCGTCGAGGGGAGCGCCCGGGAGGGTGCCCGGCCCGAACGGACCGTCTACCGCATCACCGAGGCGGGCCTGGACGAGCTCGCCGACTGGGTCCGGGAGCTCATCGCGGAGCCCGAGCGGGAGGTGCCGCGGTTCGAGGCCGGGCTGTCCGTCCTCGGCGCGCTGGGGCCGGACGAGGTGGCCGGGCTGCTGCGCCGGCGCCTCGACGCCCTGGAGCGGCAGATCGCCGAGGACGAGGCCGCGATGGCGGCGGCGGCCGACGTCCCGCGCCTCTTCCTGATCGAGGAGGAGTACGACCTGGCGATCAGGCGCGCGGAGGTCGCGTGGGTGCGCGGCTTCCTCGCCGAGATCGAGGACGGCTCGCTGCCCGGCCTCGACATGTGGCGGGAGTTCCACAAGACCGGCGAGCTCCCGCCCGAGATCGCCGAGCTGGCGGAAAGGGGAGCACCCGGGAAATAGCCGACAGAAGGCCCGGCGGCGGTGCGGCAACACCGCCCCCGGGCCGGAGAACCCACCACCGAGATTCCCGCGGAGCGGGCCCCGGAGGCGAGCACGCGACTCCAGCCTATCCGGCCCCTCCGCCGATGCACGATGCGCTGCAACGGAGGAGACCATGGCGCATGCCATCGAGGCCGAGGGCCTCGTGAAGAGCTATCCCGGCGGCGTCCGGGCCCTGGACGGCCTGTCCGTCACGGTCGGGCGGGGCGAGATCCTCGCGCTGCTCGGCCCCAACGGGGCGGGCAAGACCACCGCCGTCAAGATCCTGACCACGCTGATCCGGCCGGACGCGGGCAGCGCCGCCGTGGCCGGGCACGACGTGCTGCGCCGACCCGACCGGGTCCGCCGCGTCATCGGCGTCGTCTCGCAGAAGTCCGGCGCCGACCCGGAGGCGAGCGGCCGCGACAACCTGGTCCTGCAGGGCCGCCTGTACGGGCTGCCCGGGGCGGAGGCGCGCCGCCGGGCCGCCGGGCTGCTCGCCCGGTTCGGCCTGGAGGACGCGGCGGGCCGCCCCGTGAAGACCTACTCGGGCGGGATGCAGCGGCGGCTCGACGTGGCGCTCGGCCTCGTCCACCGCCCGCAGGTCCTGTTCCTCGACGAGCCGACGACCGGGCTCGACCCGGAGGCCCGCGCGTCCATGTGGGCCGAGATCGCCCGGCTCGCCGGGGACGACGCCCTCGCCATCCTGCTGACCACCCACTACCTGGACGAGGCCGACCGGCTCGCGCAGCGGCTCGCGATCGTCGACCGGGGCCGCGTCGTCGTCGAGGGCACCCCCGACGGCCTCAAGGGCGAGCTGCACGGCGACGCCGTCCACGTCGAATGGCGGGAGGCGCCGCCGGAGCCGCTCGTGCGGGAGGCACTGGGCCGGCTGCCCGCCATCGGCGAGATCGTCCTGGACGGGCCGCGGCTCAGCGCCCGCACGGCCGACGGCGCGTCCGCCGTGCCGGCCGTCCTCGCCGCGCTCGACCAGGCGGGCGTCCCCGCCGCCGCGGCGACCGTCGCGCGGCCGTCCCTGGACGACGTCTACCTCCGCCACGCCGGGCGCCGCATCGCCGACGCCGAGCCCGCCACCGCCGGAGGCGCCCGATGACCGCACTGCTCACGGGAACCTGGTGGATGACCCACCGGCGGCTGTCGGCGCTGCTGCGCAACCCCGCCGTGGTCGTCATGACGCTGGTGCAGCCGATGATCTGGCTGTTCCTGTTCGGCGAGCTGTTCAAGAGGGTCGCCGAGCTGCCCGGCTTCGGCGCCCAGTCCTACCTCGACTACATCGTCCCCGGCGTCGTGGTCATGAACGCGGTGTCGCTGAACTCGTTCGCCGGGATGGCCACCATGGACGAGATCGAACGCGGCACCCTGAACCGGTTCCTGGTCACCCCGGTCAGGCGCGGCGCGCTGGTGAACGCCGGCGTCGTCGAGCAGGCCCTGAGCACGGCCTTCCAGTCCATCGTGATCATCCTGCTCGGCTGGGCGGCCGGCGCCGGCTACCCGGGGGGCCTGCCCGGCCTCGCGGTGCTCGTCGCCGCCTCGGTGCTGATCGGCATCGTCCTGGCCGCGCTGTCGAACACGCTGGCGCTGCTGTTCCGTGACCGCAACACCATCATCGGCCTGAACGTGATGCTGCTGCTGCCGCTCACGTTCCTGTCGTCGGCGTTCATGCCCAAGGACCTGATGCCGTCCTGGATCCGGCACGTGGCCGCCGTCAACCCGGTGAGCTGGGCCCTCGACAGCGCCCGCACGGCCCTGTCCGCCGCCCCGGACTGGCCGTCGGCCGCGATGCACGGTTCCTGGCTGCTGGCCCTGTCCGCCGCCACCGTGGCGCTGGCGACCCACTCGATCAGGACGTACCAGAAGTCCCAGTAGAGGCGCTCCGCCGACCCCGGCCGTGCGCCGGCCGGCCGGGGTCAGCGGGAGTCCAGGAAGCGGTCCAGGACCCGGGTGCCGAAGGCCAGCCCGTCCAGGGGGACGCGCTCGTCCACGCCGTGGAACATGCCGAAGTAGTCGAGGCCGGGGCCGAGGCGCAGCGGGGCGAAGCCGAAGCTCGTGATGCCGATGCGGTGGAAGGACTTGGCGTCGGTGCCGCCCGCCATGACGTAGGGGACGGGGCGCGCGTCCGGGTCCTCGGCGCGCAGGGCGTCCGCGAGCGCGGCGAAGGTCGGCCCGGCCGGGTCCGCGGCGGGCGCCTCCTCGTGGTTGATGAACTCGCGGGTGACCTTGGGGCCGAGCAGCCGGTCGATCGTGGCGAGGAACTCCTCGCCGGTGCCGGGCAGGTAGCGCCCGTCGACCTGCGCGGTCGCCGTTCCCGGGACGACGTTGACCTTGTATCCGGCGTCCAGGCGGGTCGGGTTCGCGGAGTTGCGGATCGTCCCGGCGAACAGGCGCCCGGCGGGGCCGAGGCGCGCGGCCTCCGCGTCGAGGCGGTCGTGGTCGACGGAGGTGCCGAGCGCGTCCGCCAGGCCGTCCAGCAGAGCCCGCACGCCCGGGGTGAGCCGGACGGGCCACTCGTACGCGGCGAGCCGGGACACGGCGTGCGCGAGCTCGGCGACCGCGTTGTCCGGCGCGGGCTTGGAGCCGTGCCCGGCCGTGCCGCGCGCCGTCAGCCTCATCCACGCGGTGCCGCGCTCGCCCGCCGCGATCGGGTAGACGCGCGTCCCGCCCGCGTCCACGCTGAACCCGCCGGACTCGCTGATCGCCTCGGTGCACCCCTCGAAGACCTCCCGGTGCTCCCGCGCCACGTACCGGGACCCGTACTCGCCGGTGCACTCCTCGTCCGCCAGGAACGCCAGGACCAGGTCCCCGCGCGTGCGCCGCCCCTCGCGCAGCCGCCGCCGCACGACCGCGAGCGTCATCGCGAGGGTGCCCTTCATGTCGACGGCGCCGCGCCCCCACACGCACCCGCCGCGCACCTCGCCGGAGAACGGCGGCACCGTCCACTCGGCCGCGTCGGCGGGCACCACGTCGAGGTGCCCGTGCACCAGGAAGGCGGGACGGGACGGGTCGGTGCCGGGGATCCGCGCGAGCACGCTCGCCCGTCCGGGCGCCGACTCCACGATCGCCGGCTCCGCCCCGGCCTCGTCCAGCAGCCCGGCGACGTACTCCGCGGCCGGCCGTTCGGGACGCGCCGCCCCCTCGCCCCGGTTGGTCGTGTCGAACCGGATCAGCTCGCCGCAGATCCGCCCCGCCTCCGCGCCCGCTCCGCCGTCCATCGCACCCCCGTTCCGCAATGAGGGTTCATTTTCCTCGGGCGCTGACCTGTGTCAATCGGGAGACGCTTGTGGATGGTGCGTCCGATGGCGGTGGGATTGCGGGGGATGCGGTGATGCATGATCAAGAACGTCTCGATCCGGTTTCGACTCCGTGAGCCCTGTGTGCAAACGGTCACCCCGAGTACGACGCTGCCAGCAATCTAGGTGCGGCGGGCGGCCAAGCGCCCGCGGCGCCACGGCGCGACTGGGCCGAGGAGGAGCATGACCAGCCAGAGGGGTGTGCGGAGGAAGGTCGCGGGGGTCGTCGCGGTGGCGCTCGCGGCGTCGCTGGGGCTGTCGGGCTGCGGCGGGGACGAGGCGGGGGCCGGCGACGGGACGTTCACCGTCGGGCACTCCGAACCCGACCACCTGGTGCCCGCCAACACGACCAGCAGCTACTCCTTCGACGTGATCACCGAGCTGTTCGACAACCTGATGACGCTCACCGAGGACGGGAAGGCCGTGCCGCTGGCCGCCGAGTCCGTGGCCTCGGAGGACCAGAAGGTCTGGACGATCAAGGTCAGGCCGGGGCAGAAGTTCCACAACGGGGAGCCGGTGACCGCGCAGAGCTTCGCCGACGCGTGGAACAGCGCGGCCTACGGGCCGAACGCCATGGGCGCCAACTCCTACTTCTCCTACATCAAGGGGTACGCGGAGATGAACCCCGAGGATGAGGACGCCAAGCCGAAGGCCGACACGCTCTCGGGCGTGGAGGTGACCGGGCCGGACACGCTGAAGGTCACGCTGAACGACCCGTTCAGCCAGTTCCCGCTGCTGCTGACCTATCCCGCGTACGCGCCGATGCCGAAGGCGGGCCTCAAGGACCTGAAGGCCTTCGATGCGCACCCCATCGGCAACGGGCCGTACATGATGGACGGCGACTGGGAGCGCAACAAGCAGATCAAGCTCGTCGCCTTCCCGGGGTACACCGGGCCGCGCAAGCCGAAGAACAAGGGCGTGACCTGGAAGAGCTACTCCAGCGCCGACACCGCCTACACCGACCTGCGCGCCGGGCGGATCGACGTGCTGCAGACCATCCCGGCGGCGAAGGTGCCCGAGGCCAAGCGGCTGCTGGGCGACCGCTTCCTCGCCCGGAAGATGAGCACGACCGACTACCTCGGCTTCCCGCTGTTCGACAAGCGGTTCGACAACCCGGACCTGCGCAAGGCCATCTCGATGGTCATCGACCGGCAGGGCATCAACAAGGCGGTCTACAACGGCGACTACTTCCCGGCGGACTCGCTCATCCCGTCCATCATCCCGGGCCACCGCGACAACGCGTGCGGTGAGCTGTGCACCTACGACCCGGCCAAGGCCAAGCAGCTGTTCGACAAGGCCGGCGGGTTCAAGGGGACGATGGAGCTGTACTTCTCCAACGCGCAGCCGACCTACGCGCAGTGGATGCGGATCGTCGCGAACTCCCTGCGCGACAACCTCGGCATCACCGACATCCAGTTCCGGCAGGTGCCCGCGTCCGACTACTTCTCCATGCTGCGCGAGCACGAGGAGAAGGGCCCGTACCGGCAGAACTGGGAGGCCGACTACCCGAGCCCCCAGAACTACCTGGAGAACATGTGGGGCCTGGACAACCGCATGGGCTGGGAGAACAAGCAGTTCAACGACCTCATCGCGAAGGCCAACAAGGCGGCCGACCAGCAGCAGGCCATCGCGCTCTACAACCAGGCCGAGGACATCGCCGTCCAGGAGATGCCGATGATCCCGCTCTGGACGTGGGCCGGCCAGGGCGGCCGCTCCGACAAGGTCGACAACGTCACGATCACGCCGTTCTCGACGGGCCTGGTCGCGACGGATGTGACGGTGAAGTAGCGGGCGATGTGGCGCTACGTCCTACGGCGGCTCCTGCAGGCGGTGCCCGTCTTCATCGGCACGACGCTGCTCATCTACGTGATGGTGTTCGCGCTTCCGGGCGACCCGATCCAGGCGCTCGCCGGGGACAAGCCGGTCCCGGACAACGTCCTCCAGACGCTCCGGGACCGGTACAACCTCAACGACCCGCTGCTGGTGCAGTACGCGAAGTACATGTGGGGCCTCGCCCAGGGCGACCTGGGCGAGAACTACACCGGCCAGAGCGTGTCGGAGATGCTCAGCGGGCGGTGGTCGGTGACCGCGCAGCTGGCCGTCACCGCCTGGATCTTCGAGCTGGCCATCGGGATCGCGCTCGGCACGTGGGCGGGCCTGCGGCGCGGGAGGCTCGCCGACACCCTCGTCCTCGGCGGGACGACGCTGGTGATCGCGGTGCCGGTGTTCGTGCTCGGCTACACCGCGCAGCTGCTGTTCGGCCTGCACTGGCGGATCTTCCCCACGGCCGGGACCGACGAGGGCTGGCCGATGAGCTACCTGCTGCCCGGCATCGTCCTCGGCTCGCTCGGCCTGTCGTACGTGGCGCGGCTGACGCGGACGAGCCTGTCGGAGAACCTGCGGGCCGACTACGTGCGCACCGCGAACGCCAAGGGGCTGTCGCGGGCGCGGGTCGTCGGCAGGCACGCGCTCCGCAACTCGCTGATCCCCGTCGTCACCTACCTCGGCGTCGACTTCGGCAACCTGATGGGCGGCGCGGTCGTCACCGAGGGCATCTTCAACCTGCCGGGCATCGGGCAGCAGGTGTTCCAGTCGATCCAGCTGAAGGAGGGCCCGGTCGTGGTCGGCGCGGTCACCGTCCTCGTGCTGATCTTCCTGCTGGTCAACCTGGTCGTGGACCTGCTGTACGGGGTCCTCGACCCGCGGATCAGGTACGAGTGAGGCGCGCATGACGATCAAGGAGCCGGACGCCGGGCCGCCGGGCGCCGAGCCCGAGCCGGGACCCGGGCCGGGGGACGCGACGGGGGCCGCAGGGACGAGCGCCGCCGCGGTCGCCGCCGCGGGCGGCGAGATCGGCCGGGCGTCGCTGTGGCACGACGCGTGGCGCGACCTGCGGCGCCGCTGGGTGTTCTGGGGCTCGGCGGCGATCCTCGCGGTCGTGGCGGTGATGGCGGCGCTGCCGAGGCTGTTCACCGCGAAGGACGTCAACCAGGGCTGCGACCCGAACGCCGCGAAGCTCGGCCCGTCCGGTGACCACTGGTTCGGCACCGACCTCGCCGGCTGCGACTACTACGCGCACGTCGTGCACGGCGCCCGCCCGACGCTGCTCATCGGCGTAGCGGTCACCCTGTTCGCGCTGGCGATCGCGCTGGTGTTCGGGCTGCTCGCCGGATACTACGGCGGCCTCCTCGACGCGCTCATCGCACGGCTGACCGACGTGTTCTTCGGGCTGCCGTTCGTGCTCGGCGCCACGGTGATCCTGGTGGCGTTCCCCTCGCACGGCGTGTGGGCGATGACGCTGGTCCTGGTGCTGCTCGGCTGGACGACCATGATCCGCATCATGCGGGGGCAGGTCATCGCCGTCCGGGACGCCGACTACGTGCAGGCGGCGCGGCTGCTCGGCGCGTCCGACGGGCGGATCATGGCCCGGCACATCCTGCCGAACGCGATCGCCCCGGTGATCGTGGTCGCCACCCTCAACGTCGGCAACGTGATCGTGGGGGAGGCGACGCTGGACTTCCTCGGCGTCGGCCTGCAGTACCCGGAGGTCTCCTGGGGGCTCCAGCTGAACCAGGCGAAGGACTCCTTCATCGACCACCCGCACCTGCTGGTCTTCCCCGCCGTGTTCCTGTCGGCGACGGTGCTGAGCTTCCTGATGCTCGGCGACGCCGCCCGCGACGCCCTCGACCCGAAGCTGCGGTGAGCTCATGCTGACGGATGTGAAGGACGACCCCGCGCCGCCGCCCCCGCTGCTGCGCGTCGACGACCTGCACGTGCGGTTCCGCGTGCGCGGCCGGGACGTGCACGCGGTGAACGGCCTGTCGTACACCCTCGACGAGGGGGAGACGCTGGCGATCCTCGGCGAGTCGGGATCGGGCAAGAGCGTCGCCGCCCAGGCCGTCATGGGGATCCTGGACGTGCCGCCCGCCCGAGTGGAGCGCGGGTCGGTGCGGCTGCGCGGCGAGGAGCTGCTCGGCCTGCCCGAGCGGCGCCGCCGCGCCTACCGCGGCGACCGCATCTCGATGATCTTCCAGGACGCGCTGACCGCGCTGAACCCGGTGCTCACCGTCGGCGACCAGCTCCGCGAGATGTACCGGGTGCACCGCGGGCTCGGCCGGAGGGAGGCCCGGGACAGGGCCGTCGAGCTGATGGAGCGGGTGCGGATCCCGTCCGCCGCGAAGCGGCTCGGCGACTACCCGCACCAGTTCTCCGGCGGGATGCGCCAGCGCATCATGATCGCGATGGCGCTCGCGCTGGAACCGGACGTCCTCATCGCCGACGAGCCGACCACCGCGCTGGACGTCACCGTCCAGGCGCAGATCATGCGGCTGCTCGCCGGGCTCCAGGACGAGCTGCGCATGGGCATGGTGCTGATCACCCACGACCTCGGCGTCGTCGCCGGCGTCGCGGACCGGATCGTCGTCATGTACGCGGGGACGGTCGCCGAGCAGGCGCCCGCCCGCGAGCTGTACGCGCGCCCCGCCCACCCCTACACCCGGGGGCTGCTGGCGTCGGTGCCGCGCCTGGACCGGCGCGGCGCGCCGCTCGTCCCGATCAAGGGGACGCCGCCGAACCCGGCCGCGCTCCCGCCCGGCTGCCCTTTCCAGCCGCGCTGCCCCCGCGCCGAGGCGGTCTGCGCGGCGGAGAAACCGCCGCTCACCGCCGTCGCGCCCGGCCACGACGCCGCGTGCCACTTCGCCGAGGAGGTCCACCGTGCCCGACCCGAATGAGGCGCCGATCCTCCAGGTGGAGGGCCTCGTCAAGCACTACCCCGTCACCCGCGGCGTGGTGGTCAAGCGGCCGGTCGGGTACGTCAAGGCCGTGGACGGCGTCGACCTGGAGCTGCGCCGCGGTGAGACGCTCGGCGTCGTCGGCGAGTCCGGATGCGGGAAGTCGACGCTGGCGAAGCTGCTGCTCGCCGCCGAACGCCCCACCGCCGGGACGGTCCGCTTCGGCGGCCGCGACGTCTTCGCGCTGCCGAAGGCCGAGCTGCGGGCCCTGCGCCGGCGCATCCAGCTGGTGATGCAGGACCCGTACTCCTCGCTCGACCCGCGCATGACGGTCGGCGACATCGTCGGCGAGCCGTTCGCGGTCCACCGGGACGCGGCGCCGAAGGGCGATCGGCGCAGGCGCGTCCAGGAGCTGCTGGAACTCGTCGGCCTCGACCCCGACCACGTCAGCCGGTACCCGCACCAGTTCTCCGGCGGGCAGCGCCAGCGCGTCGGGATCGCCCGCGCCCTCGCGCTGCGCCCCGACGTGGTCGTGTGCGACGAGCCGGTGTCGGCGCTGGACGTGTCCGTGCAGGCGCAGGTGATGAACCTGCTCGCCGAGCTGCAGCGCGAGCTCGGCCTGGCGTACGTGTTCATCGCGCACGACCTGGCCGCGGTCCGGCACATCTCCGACCGCGTCGCCGTCATGTACCTGGGCAAGGTCGTCGAGACCGGGGACGAGACCCAGATCTACGAGCATCCGACGCACCCGTACACGCAGGCGCTGCTGTCGGCCGTCCCGGTGCCCGACCCGGACGCGCCCGGCTGGGCGGGGCAGATCCGGCTGGAGGGCGAGCCGCCGTCGCCGCTGGACCCGCCGTCCGGGTGCCGGTTCCGCACCCGCTGCTGGAAGGCGCGGGAGATCTGCGCGGACGAGGTCCCGGCCCTGGAGGAGCGTGAGGGGTCGGCCCACCCCAGTGCGTGCCATTTCGCGGCCGAGCCCGCCCTCACCGAGCGAACCTGACGCCCGCGCGGCGGCCCGGGGGAGGGGTCCGTAGGGTGGGGGCATGGGACGCAAGCGCCGGCACGGTTCCCCGCCGCGCACCTACGAGATCGCCGGCGGGGAGGCGGAGCTGCTGCGCGACGCCGACCGGGACGGCGGCTGGATGCTGCTCGTCGGCGGTGTGCCGCAGTCCTACGTGGACCTGTCCGACCCCACCTACCTCGACTTCGAGTACATGCGGCTGATCGGCGACGTGGTCGACTGCGCGGGCGCGGAGGGCGAGGCGTTCGACGCCGTCCACATCGGCGGTGCGGGCTGCACGCTGCCCCGCTACATCGCCGCGACCCGGCCGGGGTCGCGGCAGATCGTGCTGGAGCCGGACGCGCAGCTGGTGCAGCTCGTCCGCGAGCGGCTGCCGGTCAAGGGCGTCCCCGGCCTGCGGATCCGCATCGCCGACGGGCGCAGCGGCATCGCGGCGCTCGCCGACGACGCCGACGACCTGGTCGTGATGGACGCGTTCGCCGAGGCGTCCATGCCGCCCGAGCTGGCCACCCGCGAGTTCGTCCTGGACGCCGCCCGGGTGCTGCGCCCCCGCGGCGTCTACCTCGCCAACGTCGCCGACGGGTTCCGGCTGCCGTTCGCGCGCCGGGTGACCGCCACGATCCGGTCGGTGTTCCGGCACACGGTGCTGATGGGCGATCCGGGGGTGCTGCGGGGCCGCCGGTTCGGCAACCTGATCGTGGCCGCGTCGCAGCGGCCGCTGCCGGTCGCCGAGCTGACCCGCCGCGCCGCGGGCGGCATCGTCCGGGCCCGGGTCGTGGACGGCGGCGACCTCGCCGCGTTCTGCGCCGGGGCCGCGCCGCTGCACGACGGGGAAGAGATCGTCACACCCGTCCCCCCGCCCCAGGTCTTCGGGTCGTCCTGACGGCGGCGCGGGTGCGCCGCCGCGTTCCGGGCGCCCGTTCCGTCCGGCTTCCGGACGCTTCCCACACATCAAGGAGGAACCGATGATTCTCGTAACCGGGGCCACCGGCACGCTGGGCAGCCCCCTCGTACGGCGCCTGCGGGAGGCCGGCGCGGACGTGCACGGGCTGAGCCGCCGCGACAGGGACCCCGAGCCGGGCATGACCTGGCACAAGGGCGACCTGTACACCGGCGAGGGCGTCGACGCGGCGTGCGCGGGAGCGGAGACGATCGTGCACTGCGCCAGCGACCCGTTCCACGCCAAGCGGGACCTGCCCGCCGCCCGGCGGCTCGTCGAGGCCGCGCGGGGGCAGGGCGCCCCGCACCTGATCTACATCTCGATCGTCGGCGTCGACAAGATCCCCTACAGCTACTACCGGACCAAGTACGCGGTGGAGCGACTCATCGAGGACTCCGGGCTGCCCTATTCGATTCTGCGGACGACGCAGTTCCACACGCTGCCGGACATGGTCTTCAACGTGCTCACGAAGGTCCCCGGCGTGGCGGCGGTGCCGAAGGCGCTGCGCGACCAGCCGATCGACGTCGGGGAGGTTGCGGAGCGGCTCGCCCAGCTGGCGCTCGCCGCCGGTCCCGCGCGGCGCGTGGACGACATGGGCGGCCCGGAGGTGCTCACCGCCGAGGACATGCTGCGCGACTACCTGGAGGTGCGCGGCCTGCGGCGTCCCGTCCGGGTGCCGCTGCCGCTGCCGGGGAAGGCCGGGCGGGGGTTCCGGGAGGGCCACCACCTCGCCCCCGACCACGCGGTGGGCAAGCGCACCTGGCGCCAGTATCTGGAGGAGACCCACGGGCGCCGCTGACGGCGGCTTCCCCGCCCGTATCGGCCTCATCGGGCCGCTCCATGTCCCATAATCGAGCGATGGAGTCGTCCACCCGAATTCTTATTCTCGGCATGGATTCGTCGGGGAGGATTCTGCAGTTCGACCGCAACGCCGCCGCAGTTCTCTCCCCGAATGCGGACGATCTGCTGGGCGCCTACCTGGACGAAGTGATCTCGGGCGCGCGGGAGCCGCTGCTGGAGGCGCTGAAGGCCGGGCGGGAGCGCACCGCCATGCTCGCCGTGGACACGCCGGCGAGCGGGACCCTGGACGCGGTCGTGACCGTGCACCCGATGAGCGGCGGCCTGAACGGGGCGGCGGGCGGCGGGCCCGACCTCGCGGCGCTCGCCGTCATCCGGGTGCCGGTGCCGCTCGCCGACCGGTTCGTCGACCCGGCCGTCATCCGCCGCGCCCTGCTGGACGACTCGCTGCCGCGCATAGGGTCCACGCTCGACCTGGAGCTGCTGGCCCGCGGCCTGATGGACGCGCTCGTCCCGCACTTCTGCAACTCCGGCGCGCTGCTGCTCGCCGAGAGCCACATCGACGCCGACGAGCCGCCGGAGGGCCCGGACGGCCCGCAGCTGCGCCGGATGGCGATCGGGTTCGACGACGAGGACCCGATCTGGGACGCGACGTTCCCGACCGGCGAGTCCCTCGTCTACCCGCCGGGCACGCCGCACGCGCTGTGCCTGGAGTCGGGCGAGCCGGTGCTGCGCACCCTCGGCGGCGAGGGCGCGGCGAAGCTCGCGAGCGCGTGGCGCCGCCCGCCGGTCGCCGACCTGCTCAAGGGCGCGTCGATGCTGCTCCTGCCGATCGTGTCGTCGGCGGGTGTGCTCGGGTTCTTCGTCTGCACCCGCAACGCCGCGCACCGGCCGTTCGACGCCTACGACGTCGAGATCGGCATGGAGTTCGCCAACCGGGCGTCCATCTTCGTGGAGAGCGCGCGCCAGTACTCGCGGGAGCGCGCCACCGCCCTCACCCTGCAGCGCAGCCTGCTGCCGACCGGGCTGTCGGCGCCGTCGACGGTCGAGGTGAACCACCGCTACCTGCCGGGCAGCCGCCGCATCGAGGTCGGCGGCGACTGGTACGAGTCGATCGCGCTGCCCGGCGCCCGCGTCGCGCTCGTGGTGGGGGACGTCGCCGGGCACGGCGTGAAGGCCGCCGTCACGATGGGGCGGCTGCGCACCGCCATCCACACGCTCGCCGGCCTCGAACTGCCGCCCGCCGAGGCCCTGGAGCGGCTCGACGCGCTGATGGCGACGCTCGGCGAGCGCGAGCCGCACTTCGCCACCTGCGCCTACGTCGTCTACGACGCGGTCACCGGGCGGTGCGAGGTCGCGAGCGCGGGGCACCTGCCGCCGCTGCTCGCCCCGCCGGGCGCCGACTCGGAGTACCTGCCGGTGCCGCCCGCGCCGCCGCTCG
This sequence comes from Actinomadura sp., assembly GCF_044508335.1. NCBI lineage: Bacteria > Bacillati > Actinomycetota > Actinomycetes > Streptosporangiales > Thermomonosporaceae > Actinomadura > Actinomadura sp. The sequence goes on along the minus strand of NZ_JBIQHY010000068.1, from coordinate 5,503 downwards.
GCGTCGGCGGCGACCGCCCCATCACCACCCGCGAGTTCACCGTCGAGGACGGCACGCTCCTGTTCCTCTACACCGACGGCCTGGTGGAGAACCGGGCCCGCGACATCGACGACGGGCTGGCCCGGCTGCTCGCGACGTTCGGGCCGGGCGCGGCCGCCCGCCCGCTGGACGACCTGTGCCAGGCGGCGCTCGACGGCGTCTACGACGACCAGCACCGCGACGACATCGCGATGCTGGTGGCGCGGCTCTCGCGCATCCCGGCCGACCACCACGCCTCCTGGGAGCTGCCCGCCGAGCCCGCCGCCGTCCGCCGCGCCCGCGGCCTCGTCCGCGACCGGCTCGCCCGCTGGGGCCTCGACGAGCTGACCCACTCCACGATGCTGCTGGTGTCGGAGCTGGTCACCAACGCGATCCGGCACGCGGGCGGGCGGGTCAAGCTGCGGCTGGTGCGGGAGGGCGGCCTGGTCTGCGAGGTCTTCGACTCCTCCGACGGGGCTCCCCGCATCCGCCTCCACGACGAGGACGACATGCTGGAGTCGGGCCGCGGCCTGCACGTCGTGGGGCGGCTGGCGCGCCGCTGGGGCGTGCGCCGCACCGCCGGCGGCAAGGTCGTCTGGTGCGAGCAGGAACTGCCCTGACGCCCGTGCGCCCGCCCGCCGCCGCGGCTCAGCGCAGCACCGAGATGTGCACGTGGTCGTAGTGGTTCTGGGTGAGGCCGCCGCGGTCCGCCATCGGCCGCCAGCCGCCGCCCCGCACGTTCCAGATGTGCTGCCGCCAGATCACGTACGAGATGCCGAGCCGCCGAGCGTTCGCGACCGCGTAGCGGGCCACCTGGTCGCCGTGCCGCTGCGCGCCGGCGCTCGGCATCCGCCCGCCGGTGCTCTCCATGAAGTCGCAGGCGCGGCCGTCGCCGTGGTCCTGCGGGTCGCCGGTGGCGCGGAAGCAGCCGATGACCGGGAACGGCCCGAACATGCCCGCGATCTCCAGCACGACGGTCCGCATCGTGGGCGTCATCATGTTGCCGGTGATGGGGGTGCGGTCGCCGGCCGCGCCGTCCGGCCGCCCGGTCAGCCGCGGGCGCGGCGGGCGCTTCGCGGACGTCCCCGGCGCGCGGGGCGGGGCGAGCGCCGCCACCTTCGTCCCGCGCGGCAGGATCTTCCGCAGCCGCCTCGCCAGCTTCGCCGCGTCGGCCCTCGGGGCGCTGATGACGAGCCCGTTCCCGTCCGGCAGGCCCAGCGCGCGGGCCTGCTCGCGGGACACGATGGCGTCGACGTCGCCGATGCCCATCGAGGCGTAGGCGCCGACGCGGACCTTGCCGGGGGCGGCGCTGCGCCCGGCCGGGACGACCGCGCCGAGCGGCAGCCCCCCGTCCCGGCCCTGCTCGAACGAGACGGCCAGCCCGCCGGACGCGACCGTCTGCCACAGCCGGTCGGACTCGGCGGCCGCCTCGGGCGCGAACGCCCGGAACGCCGACGGGTCGACGCCGAGCAGCCCCATCCGGCGCCCCCCGACGCGGGCCTGTGCGGCGTCCACGACGGTGAGGCCCGCGACGCCCTTGAGCCGCCGCGCCCGCTCGACGGCCCGCGGCGGCAGCGGCGACGTCCCGGCGACCAGCAGGTGCGGCGTGTAGCGGCGGGTCAGCGGCGCGACGGCCGGCGCGTGCGGCGCGGCGCCCCGGTCCACCGACACGAGGTTCCCGGGCCTGGACGGCTCGCCGCCGGCGCGGGTGGCGAGCACGGTGACGTCGGCCGCCAGAGTCGCGGCGACCGCCGCCGCCACGCCCCCCGCGAGCGCCCGTCCACCGCGCATACGACCCCGATCCCCTCGCCTTCCTTCCGCCGCATCGTAGGGGAGCGGGTCAGTCCCACCAGAACGACCAGTAGGTCTTCCCGCGGATCTCCTCCGCGTACCCGGCGAGCGTGCCCGGGCCCTGGAACAGGATGTCGGGGCAGAACGCCCAGTGCTCGGCGGCGACGTGGACGGCGTGCCGGGTGGTGACGGGCGGCGCGGCGACGCTGAGCTCCAGCGTGTTGAACCCGAGCCCGATGACGCGGGCGCCGAACCGGTCCTCCCAGCTGCGCAGGACGGCGGACAGCGGCGCCGTCCACTCGTTGTGGTTGAGGGCGCCCTGCCAGCCCACGGCGGCGAGCGCGTCCGCGCCCCGCTCGACCGCGACCAGGCCGAGCGGCAGGCCGCGCGCCGCGAGGACGCGGGCGTAGCGGTCGGCCATCGCGCCCGGGTCGTCGAGCGGCGTGCCCGCCGGGGCGGGGCCGGGGCAGTGCCGGCCGAAGGGGGCGAGGTCGTCCAGGTCGACGTCGGACGCCTGCTCGGCGAAGTCGGTCCACACCTCGTACATGAACGCGTGGGGGCTGTAGCCGGCGATCTCGCCGACCGGCTCCGGCGCGATCTGCCCGGCCGCCCACGGCTGGTCGCTCTCGTCCATCAGCAGCGGCCACAGCCCCGACCGGTGGTGCTCGGCGCGCAGCGCGGCCCACAGGTCGCCGCGGACCGGGTCGTCGCTCAGCCAGAACGCGGGCCGCAGGAGCGGCCGCCGCTGCGGGTAGCCGGGATCGGGCCAGACCAGGTCCCCGTCGGGCAGCGGCACCGACAGCGTCCGCCCGGCGGCGTCCTCGACGCCGCCGTCGAACAGCTGCGGCAGATCGCCCGGCAGGTGCCGGACCTCCACATCATCCATTTCACGCCGTTCCGGTACAGAGCATGCCAGTGGCGATCGTAACGGCGGAGAGGCCGCCAGGGGGACCGGCTGCGCGGTTCGGCCGTCCCGGGACGCACGGTGCGGCGGGCTGCACCCCCGTCCCGGGCGCCGGTCCGGCTGCGCGGCGACCCGCGGTCGCCTACGGTCGTCGGTGAGGTGACATGAGAAGCGCACTGGAACGCAGCGCGGCGGCGGTCCGTGAACCGGCCGCCGCCCTCCGCACCGCCGTGCCCGCGCTCGCCGGCGCCGAGCGGTCGGCCGGCGGGCACATCGGCGCCGTGTTCGCCGAGGTCGGCCCGCCGCCCGGCGGCGGCGGGCACCGCCGCGTCCTCGCCGTCCCGGCGCACCCGGGCGCATGAGGGTCCGCCGCTCCGTCCGCGCCCTGCTGCTGGACGGCGGCGCGCTCGTGCTGCTGCGCCGCACCCGGCCCGGCCGCCCCGTCTACTGGACGACCCCCGGCGGCAAGATCGAGCCCTCGGACGCGTCGCCGGAGGCGGCGCTGCGCCGCGAGCTGGACGAGGAGCTCGGCGCGGTGGCGGGGCCGGTCCGCCAGGTCTTCGCGTGCGCCGAGCAGGGCCCCGACCTGCACCGGCTCAACGTGTTCTACGTCTGCCGCCTGGTCTCGATGGACCTGTCGCGGCGGCACGGCCCCGAGTTCGACGACCCTTCGAACGGCCGCTACGACGTGGACATCGTGCCGTGCACGCCCGCCGCGCTGGCGCCCATCGACCTCATCCCCGAGACCCTCGGCGCCTACCTGCGGGACCACGCCGCCGACCTCCCCGGACTCCTCCCGTAGGTCTTGCCAGGAACGGTGGCATGTGCCAATTTTGCGGGACTTCTGTGATCAAGGAGCCTCGATGCCGCGTACCGGTCTGCGCCTGGCGGGAACCGCCGTGGTCGCCGCCGCCCTCCTGACCCCCGTGCCCTCGTCCGCGGCCGCGGTCGGCGAGGGCGGCATGTCGGCGACCATCCGCTATACCGAGTACGGCATCCCGCACATCACCGCGCGGGACTACGCGAGCCTCGGCTACGGCACCGGCTACGCGGCGGCGAAGGACGGCATCTGCCTGCTCGCGCAGGGCGTGGTCACCCTCAGCGGGGAACGCTCCAAGTACTTCGGGCCGGACGCCGCGCCGGACGGGTCGCTGTCGTCGGCGTCCACCAACCTGGCCAGCGACGTCTTCTTCACCGCGATCAACGACAGCGGGATCGTCGAAAGGCTGGCGGCCGCGCCCGCCCCCTACGGCCCGACCCGCGAGGTGCGCGAGCTCAGCCGCGGCTGGGTGGCCGGCTACAACCGCTTCCTGCGCGAAGGCCGGATCACCGACCCGGCGTGCAAGGGGGCCGCGTGGCTGCGGCCCCTCACCGAGATGGACGTCCACCGCCGCGCCTACGCCCTCGCCATGCTCGGCGGCTCCGGGATGGTCACCGACCAGATCACCGAGGCGGCGCCCCCGGGCGGCGCGCAGCCCGGGGCCCAGCCCCTGGAGAAGGCCGCGCGGGACGCCACCAAGCTGCTGGCGGACACCGGCATGGGCAGCAACGCCATCGCGGTGGGCGCGGACGCCACCGCGAACGGGCGCGGCCTGCTGCTCGGCAACCCGCACTATCCGTGGCACAACGGGCGGCGCTTCTGGCAGATGCAGCAGACGATCCCCGGCGAACTGGACGTGAGCGGCGCCGCACTGCTCGGGTCGCCGTCGGTCAACATCGGCCACACCTCGACGTTCGCGTGGAGCCACACCGTCGCGACCGGCGTCCCGTTCAGCCTGACGGAGCTCCGCCTCGTGCCGGGCGACCCGACGTCCTACTTCGTGGACGGCAAGATCGAGAAGATGACCCAGCGGCGGGTCACCGTGCAGGTCAAGCAGCCGGACGGTTCGCTCAAGCCGGTCACGAAGACCCAATGGCGCAGCCGCTACGGCCCGATCGTCACGTCCGTCTCGTCCATCGGGCTCCCGTGGACGACGTGGAACGCCTACGCGATCACCGACCCGAACTCGACCAACCTGCGCCTGGTCAACACCTCGCTCGCCCTGGACAAGGCCCGCACCACCGACGACGCCCTGCACGCGCTGAAGCAGACCCAGGGCCTCCCGTGGGTCAACACCATCGCGGCCGACTCGCGCGGGAAGGCGCTGTTCGCCCAGATCCAAGTGCTGCCCAACGTCACGAACGCGTTCGCGGACCGCTGCAACAGCCTCCTCGGGCACATCACGTTCCGGCAGGCGGGCCTCGCCATCCTGGACGGCACCCGGTCGTCCTGCGCCCCTGGGAAGGCCCCCGGGACCGTCCAGCCGGGCATCCTCGACCCCGACCGGTACCCGGTGCTGCACCGGGGCGACTACGTCACCAACTCCAACGACAGCTACTGGCTGTCGAACCCGGAGAAGCCGCTGACCGGGTTCGACCGCATCATCGGCGACGAGAAGACCGCCCGCAGCCTCCGCACCCGGAGCGGCATCGTCTCGGTCCAGGACCAGCTCGCCAAGGGCAGGTTCACTCGCGCCGACATGCAGGACCTCGTCTTCGCGAACCGCGACCAGGCGGGTGAACTGGCCGCGGCGGGGACCGTGAAGATGTGCCGCGACATGCGCCTCGGAGAGCCGTGCGACGTCCTCGCCGAGTGGGACAGGACGGCGGACGCCGACAGCAGGGGCGCCCTCCTCTTCGACCGCTACTGGCGCAAGGCGCTCTCCGCATGGGACCTGTGGAAGACGCCGTTCGATGCGTCCGACCCGGTCGACACGCCGCGCGACTTCAACACCGGCTCCTGGGCCGCCC
>NZ_JBIQHY010000067.1:14290-35391 GCF_044508335.1 Actinomadura sp. | reverse complement strand
CACGGCGGCATCTGACACGGCGGCATCTGACACGGCGACGTCCGACGCGGCGGCGCGTCCCGGCGTCCGGCCGAAGGCGCGGCGGAAGACGTCGATGAACGCGCTCGCCGACGACCAGCCGCACCGGTGCGCGACGACCGTCACCGGCGTGCCCTCGGCGAGCAGCACCAGGGCGTGGGAGAGCCGCAGCTGGGTGCGCCACTGCGGGAACGTCATGCCGAGGTCGGCCTTGAACAGGCGCGACAGCGTGCGGTCGCTGGCGCCGACCTCCCTGCCCAGGGCCGCCAGCGTGCGGTTGTCGGACGGGTCGGCGTACAGGATGTCGCACAGCGCCTGGAGCCGCGGCGCGGTCGGCGCCGGCACGTGCAGCGGCTGCTCGGACGAGACCCGCAGCTGGTCGCACAGGACGGCGCGCAGGCGCCGCTGTTCCGGGCTTCCGTCGGCCGGGTCGCGGGTGCAGGCGAGGATCAGCTCCCGCAGCAGCGGGCTGACGGCCAGCACGGTGGGCTCGTGCAGGCCGAGCGGGTTGGTGTCCGCGGGCAGGCCGACCAGGTGCAGCTCCAGCGCGCCGTGCGCGCGATGGGAATGCACGGCGCCGGCCGGCACCCAGATCGCCCGGGTGGCGGGGACCGTCCACGAGCCCGCGGAGGTGGTGACGGAGAGCACGCCCCGGTGCGCGTAGACGATCTGGTGGTCGTCGTGCCGGTGGGCGCCGATGCGCGCGTGCGGGGCCAGCCGGCGGGCGGCGGTCGGCGCCACCGGCTGATGGCGGATGTCCATCATCGATTGGCAGATTATCGAAAGCACGACAGCGGACCCGCCGACGATCATGGCGGTATGCCGAGGAACAAGCGGATCGTCCTGCTGTCGGTCGGGCACGCCTGCGTGGACGTCTACCAGGGCGCCGTCGCGGCCCTGGTCCCGCTCTTCGTCGCCGAGCGCGCCTACAGCTACGCGGCGGCCTCCGGGATCGTGCTCGCGGCCAGTCTGCTGTCCTCGGTGGCGCAGCCGTTCTTCGGCGCGCTCACCGACCGGCGTCCCGTCCCCTGGCTGCTGCCGGCGAGCACCGTGCTCGGCGGCCTCGGCGTGGCCCTGAGCGGGATCAGCGGCTCGTACGCGCTCACGCTGCTGTTCGTGGCGCTGTCCGGCGTCGGGGTCGCCGCGTACCATCCCGAGTCCGCGCGGGTCGCCCGGATCGCCAGCAGGGGCAGCCACGCCTCCATGGGATGGTTCTCCCTCGGCGGCAACGTCGGCTTCGCCACGGCTCCACTCCTGGTCGCCGTCGTGATCGCCGCGGGCGGGCTGCGGTTCTCCCCGCTGCTGGTCCTGCCCGCTCTGGTCGGGGCCGTGCTGACGCTGCCGGTGCTGCGCGCGCTGGGAGAGGCGCCGCGCACGGGCGGCGGCCGGAAGGCCCCGGAGGGGCGCGACGACTGGGGCTCGTTCGTGCGGCTGTCGCTGGCGGTGGTGTGCCGGTCGATCGCCTTCATCGGGCTGAGCACGTTCATCGCCTTCCACGCCCGCGAGCAGACCGGCGGCGGGACGGCGGTGGGGACGGCCGCGCTGTTCGTGCTCTATCTCGGCGGCGCCGTCGGCACGATCGCCGGCGGCAACCTGGCCCGCCGCCGGGACCGGGTGGCGGTGGTGCGCGCGGGGTACCTGATCGCCGCCGCGGGCGTCGCCGGCGTGGTGTTCGTGCCCGGCCCGGCCATCTTCTTGTTCGTGGCGCTGACCTCGATCGGGCTGTACGTCCCGTTCTCGCTGCAGGTCACGCTCGCCCAGGACTACCTGCCGACGCGGGTGGGCACGGCCGGCGGGATCACACTCGGGCTCACGGTCAGCGTCGGCGGCCTCGCCAGCCCCGTCATCGGCGCGATCGCCGACGCCGCCTCGCTTCGCACGGCCCTGACACCTCTGATCCTGATGCCCGTCCTGAGCTGGCTGCTGTTCCGCCTGCTGCCCGAGCCGGCCGTCCCCGACATGCTGCGCGGAGACCGCGCCGAGGAGGCGACGCACGCTGCGCGCTAGCGAGGGGGCGGCGCCCCGCGCCCAGGCCGCCGGCGGCGTGTGACAACCGCTGTGACCAGTGTGATTTTGGCAACAGCGGGTCGTTTCGAGGCCCAAGCGGTCACTGAGCTGGGTGTTTTGACAACAGATGTCGCGAATGCGCCAGTTTGTCGGTTTCTTTCGGGAACGGCCGGCGGCCGTCGCCGCCACCCGGTAACCAAGCAACAACCGAGTCGCGCCGCTTGTCCGAAACCTGGACCTGCGCACTCTTCGGAGCCCCGGATAGGGGATCGTCACCGTTTGGCAATCTTCCCCGTTCCTGCTGAGGTGGATTGCATTATCCACAACCGCGTGCCGGGGCTGTGCTTCGCTGCGATGCGCTGGAACAATTGACGCCCGTGGTTACCCTGGGCCCGAGGTGGGTTCAGGAAAATCCACCGGAACATGACCAGGCAGCACAGGAGCGCGCCGACCGGGGGCGAGGCGCGAGCGGAGGCAGGATGGCTCGCAGGTCGGCCGCGGGACGCGGCCGTGACACCGCCGTAGTCGAGGAGACCGCGGCGCCCGGACGGGCGCTCGCGTCATCCGTCGACCCGTCGTGGGACCTGCCCGAGCCGACCGGGCCCCGGGGCCGCGCCCGCGGCGGCCGCTGGGGCGGATCCGGCGGCCGCTGGTGGGTGTGGGTCGGGCGCGCCGTGCTGTGGGCGCTGATCATCGTCATCCTCGTCAACGGCGTCCGCGCCCCGTTCGAGCGGTTCACCGCCGACGAGTCGTCCGGCGGCGGCACGTCACCGGCCAAGCCGCCGAAGAGTGCCGGGTTCCCCAGCAGCGCCGCGGGCGCGTTCGCCCTCCAGTTCGCGAACGTCTACCTCAACTTCGACCAGAAGAACGCACCCGCCCGCGAGGCGCAATTGCGCACCTTCCTGCCCGACGGCGCCGACGCCCAATTCGGCTGGAACGGCGTCGGGAAGATGCAGGTGCAGTCCGTCCAGGTCGCCGGAGTGGACGCCCGCGACGCCAACAACGCGACCGTGACGCTGCTCGCCCGCACCGCCGACCGGTGGCTGCGCCTCGCCGTTCCCGTGTACGCCGACAAGAGCGGCTCCCTGGTCGTGTCCGCCCGTCCCGCCCTCCTTCCCCCGCCGACCAAGGCGCAGCTTCCCCAGGGCGGCGTCGACGACCGCGACACCGCGCTCGAGAACGAGCTCAAGCCCTTCCTCGGCACCTTCTTCCAGGAGTACGCGACCGGCAACCAGGAGGCCCTGTCCCGCTTCTCGGACGGGACGACCATCGCCGGCCTCGCCAACTCGGTCACGTTCGTGCAGGTCAAGGATGTCGTCGCGCCGAAGGGCCCGGACGGCGAGCGCACCGTCACCGCGACGGTGGTGTGGCAGCCCGCCGGGGGAGGCGGCGGCGAGCTGGAGCAGGCCTACCAGCTCACCATGGTCAAGAAGGGCACGACCTGGCTCGTGCGCGACATTCGCGGCACCACGGAACCGAACGCGTCATGAGAGGCCGCGAATTGAACAACGCAACCCCCGAATCCGCCGATCTAGGAAGGTAGTCAGTCGATGCTGCATCACCTCATGGCGTCGATTCCGCACGAAATCCTGGCGGCGCCCGACGACGAACTCAAAACCGACCAGCTCGCCGATTGGCTCCGCCAGATATTCGGTCCGCTGTTCCTCGTGATCGTCTCCATTGTGGCGATCTTCTTCCTGTTCACCCGCGAGATCACGCGTTTCGTCCAATTCATCGTGCTGGCGATAGGGATCGGAGTGGTCTTCTACGTGCCGAACATCATCGAGACGACGGCCAAGGCGATTGCCAAGGCCCTCGGCGTGGACGTCTCCTGACCCGAGGGAACGCAGTTAGGGGAGTAGGGGCGTGGATCTACCCACGTACACGAACATCTGGCGCATCGAGAAGCGGCTCTACAAGCTGTACGACCTGCGGCTTCCCATGCCGCTGCCGCTCGTGCAGATCGGCGTCTTCCTCGGGGTGTTCGTACCGTGGATCCTGCTGCTCAGGCTCGTCGGCATCCCCTTCGAGTCGCCGTGGCACGTCCTCTACATCGTCCCGCCGGGCGTCCTGACCTGGATGGCGACGCGCCCCGTCATCGAGGGCAAGCGCCTCACCGAACTGCTGCTCTCCCAGGGCCGCTACCTCGCCGAGCCCCGCACCTGGTGCCGCCTCACCCCGATCCGCGAACCCCGCGAAGTGGTCGTCGTCGCCCGCGTGTGGCGCCGCGCGGAGGCGCCCGCCGCGATGGAACGTGCCGCCGTCAAGGCCCACCGCAGGCGCCGCCCGGCCGCCGAACCGACCCCCCTCCCGGCCCGCCTGCCCAGCCCCGCGACCGCCGCGGCGCCCCCGTCCCTGGCCCAGCACGCCGCCCAGGCGCCGTCCGCGCCCCCCAAGCCCTGGCGCCGTACCACCCGCGACATCTCCCACGAGGACGACGTCCTCCCCGTCCCCGCCGAGATGGAGCGCCCCCCGGCGACTCCGCGGCTCGAAGGCTCCGGCAAGCGCGCCCTGGCCTCCGGCGTCCACCGCCCGGGCGCCCCGGCGGAGGTCTGGCAGGCGGCGGCGCCCACCCGCCCCGACGTCCCCCAGCAGAACCTCCGCCGAGCCGCCGAAGAGATCGCCAACGGCCCCCGCCCGCCGGCCCCGCACGCGCCCGGCGGCGCCCCCCAGGCGCAGCCGTCCGCTCCGCGGCACCCGGGCGCCCCCGGCCCCGCACCCGCCGCTCCCGCGACCGGCGGCGCGCCCCAGGGCACGGGCGGCCGGCCGGACGTCCCCGCGGCACGGCACCCGGGCCTCTCCGCCGCCGGGCCCGCGCCGGCAGGCGCCCCGTCCGACGCTCAGGCGCCCGGCAGCACGCCGAGCGCTCAGCCCCCGGCCGCCCAGGGCACGGGCGCCCCGCCGGGCGACCGCGCCGTGCGGCAGCCGAATCTCCGCGCCACCGGTCCCGCGCCCGCGGCTCGGTCTTCTGCCGGGGCCGCGCGGGACGACTCGCCGCAGACGAGCCCTCAGCCTCCCGCGGCGCAGGGGACGGGCGATCCCTCGGACGTCCGCGTGGCGGGCCGCGCCTCTGCGGCCCGGCCCGCAGAGGGCGCACCGGCGGAGTCGCAGCAGGTGAACGCGTCTCCCTCGGCCGGTTCGGGTGCGCCGCAGGGCACCGGCGACCCATCCGATGCCCGCGTGGCCGGGCGGGCGTCCGCGTCTGCTCCTTCGGAGGCCGGGCAGCCGACGGCCCCTGCCGCCGGTCCTGCGCCTGCGGGTGCCTCGGCTGATGCTCGCCGGGCTGGCCGCGGCGATTCGCAGGAGTCAAGTGGTCAGCCTCCGGTGGCCGCGGGTGATTCGTCGGACGTGCGTGTGGCGGGTCGTGCGTCTGCGGGTGCGCCGGCGGCTTGGTCTTCCGGTGCTGGGCGTGATGGCTCGCCCGAGGTGAGTGGTCAGCCTCCGGTGGCCGAGGGCACGGGTGGTCCCTCGGACGTGCGTGTTGCCGGTCGTGGGGCGGCCTGGTCTCCGGCGCGGGGTGACGCGCGGCAGGCAGGTGCGCCGTCCTCGGGTGCGCCGCAGGGGGCCGGCGAGCCGGCCGATGGCCGTGTCCCCGAGCGCCGGGGAGACGCCGCGGCCGGTGGGGAGCCCGGGGACAAGAAGGTCGCCGGGGCGCGGCCTGCTCCGCCTCCGCCGCCCTGGGCGCCGCCGGTCACGCGACCGGACGTGCCCATGGTGCCGGGGGCGTTCGGGCAGCCGCCCGCGCCGCGGCGCGAGCCGCCCCGGCCGTGGTCGGAGGGGCTGTCCAGGCCGCAGCGGCCGGCGGCCGAGCCGGTGCCGGCCGTGCCGGAGCCGGCGCCGCCGATGGAGGAGCAGGCGCCGCCCCGGGAGGTCCGGTCGCAGCCGGCGTCGCCCGTGCGGCCGCGGCCGCTGCCTCCGCCGCCCGCCCCGCCGCCGTCCGGGCCGGCGATCACGCCGCCGGGGCCCGAGCACGAGGTCACCACCGGAGGGCTGCGGCGGCTCATCCACGCGGTCGGCGGCGGGCACGGCGAGATCGACGCCGAGTATCAGCAGCGGCTCCAGCAGCCCTTCCACGGGACGCGGCACGTGGTCGTGCTCGGGTGCACCGGCGGTGCCGGGCAGACCGTCACCGCGCTGATGCTGGGGCACACGTTCGCCCAGCACAACGGGGAGCCCGTCGTCGCGATCGACGTGAACCCCGGGCCCGGGGCGCTGGCGCGCCGGACGCGCAGCGACACGAACGAGACGCTCACCGGGCTCATCACGCGGGCCGACCAGGTCAACAGCCTCACCGCGATGCGGCGGTACACGTCGCAGGCCAAGTCCGGGCTCGATGTGATCGCGGCCGGCAAGAACCCGCTGCAGGCGCTCGACGACCGCGACTACGCGCTGGCGATCCGGACGATCGACAGGTTCTACTCCGTGACGCTGCTGGACGCGGCGGCGGCGGTCGTGGCGCGCGTGCTGCCCTACGCCGACCAGATCGTGCTCGTGGCGCCGGCGAGCGCCGACGCGCCGCGGGCCGTCGCGATGACCTTCGAGTGGCTGGACGGCCACGGCTACGAGGAGCTGCGGTCCCGCGCGGTGACCGTCATCAACGGGGTGAGCCGCCGCAGCATGGACGACGTCGAGCAGGCCGAGGCCGTGGCGCGGGGGCGCTGCCGGGCCCTCGTGCGCATCCCGTGGGATGATCACCTGAGCATGGACCGCGCGCCGCGCAACGAGCTGAAGTCGTTGCGGACGCCGACGCGGCGTGCCTATCTTGCCCTCGCCGGCGTCGTGGCCGGCGGGTTCACCGTCATGCCCGAGCGTTACCAGGAGCTTCAGCAGGAGCAGGAGGCCACCCGATGAGCCCCGTTCGCGGGCATCGAGCGGAGACCGGCATGCTGGCGGACGCGTTCGACGTTCATGTCCGCCCGGACCGCAAACACTCTCCCGGGCAGCCCTGCGCGGCCGCCCTTGCGACGGGAGAATCGGTGAGGGATCCGGGGAGGCGCGTGCGCTCCGCGATGCGCGCACCGGCCGGGAGTGACGGGAGGGCGGCATGAGCAAGTCCAGCCGGCTGGCCGTCCGGTACTTCGACGACCGCGTGCTGTTCACCGACAGCGCCGCCTGGGCCTACTTCCGGCTGCCGACGGTGTCGTACGAGTTCACGACCGGCGAGGAGCGGGAGGCGCTCGCCACCAACATCACCATCGCGCTCGCCGGCATCCGGATGCAGGACGCCGAGATCCACCTGCGGATCGCGCACCGGACCTACCCGGCGGCCGAGTGGGCGCTCGCCCTGGACCGGACGTCCGACGGCGGCCCCGGGTGGCGCGAGTACCTGGAGGAGACCTACGCGCACGTGTGGGCCAAGGACTTCTGGACCAAGGAGGTCTACCTCGGCGTCCGGCTCGGCCCGCGGGGGATGGGCGCGCACCTTTCGGGCGGCGTCCTGTCGCAGCTCCTCGGGTTCTACAAGCGCAGCGAGAACGTCCTCGGCGTGCACGACGACGCGATCGACAAGAAGGAGATCGCGCGCTGGACGGAGCAGGCCGAGCGGGTCGGGCGCGCGCTCGGCGGGTCGGCCCTCTACGCGCGGCACGCGTCGTCCACCGAGGTCGCGTGGCTGTTCCAGCACGCGGTGTCGGGGTCGCTCGCCGACCCGCCGCCGTCCGCCGTGCCGCGCAGGACGTGGGGCAAGGGCGAGATCGAGTCGCTGGTCGAGGGCGCCATCCACAACGGCCGCTCCTACCTGCGGATAGAGCAGCCCAACTTCACGGGCGCGGGCGGCGGCGCCACGGCCGAGTCGTACGTCGCGTACCTGTCGTTCGCCAGGTTCCCCGACATGATGCCGTTCCCGGACGGCGAACCCTGGTTCCACTACGCCGACGCCCTCCCGTTCCCGGTGGAGATCAGCGCGCGGATGAAGCTGATCCCGCCGGCGAAGGCGTCCAAGGACGTGTCGCGCAAGCTCGCCCACGCCCGCGACATGGACCAGCACATCCGGGAGGCCGGCGCGGAGGCGCCGATCGCGCTCGCGGAGCAGATCGACGCGGCGCGGATGCTGGAGCACGGCATCACCAAGGAGCGGCTGCCGTTCGTGTACGGGTGGCACCGGCTGATCGTGTCCGCGCCGACCGAGGAGCTGCTCGCCCAGCGGGTGGACGCGGTCGTGGAGCACTACCGCGACATCGGCATCGACGTCGTCAACTCCACCGGCGACCAGTTCTCGCTGTTCCTGGAGTCGCTGCCCGGCGACCAGATCCGGCTCAACGCGTACGCGCAGCGGCAGCCGCTGCGGACGATCGCGGGCGGCATGCCCATCGCGACCGTCGACCTCGGCGACCGCCCGGACGAGGAGAACGAGGGCTGGATCGGCCCCTACATCGGCGAGACGCTCGGCCGGGCGAGGTCGATCGTGCACTTCGACCCGCTGGTCGCGGCGGCCCGCAACCGCCCGACCGCGGTGGCGATCACCGGGGAGCCCGGCGGCGGCAAGACCACGCTCGCGCTGCTGCTGATCTACCAGATGGCGCTGCGCGGCGTCACGATCGCGGCGATCGACCCGAAGGGCGACGCGGAGTCGCTCGTCGAGCTGCTGAAGGCGCGGGGGAGGAAGGCTCGCATCCTGCCGCTGGGGTCCGCGGCGCCCGGCCTGCTCGACCCGTTCTCTTTCGGCGACGACCTCGCCGCGATGAAGACGATGGCGACGGAGACGCTGCGGCTGCTGCTGCCGCGGATGTCGGAGGAGCGCGAGTCCGCGATGATCCAGGCGGTCGGCGCGGTCGCCAACGCCGAGCGGCCGTCGCTCGGGCGCGTCGTCGACTACCTGGAGGCCGCGGAGGACCCCGCGTCCAAGAACCTCGGCGCGGTGCTCCGCTCCATGTCGGAGATGCGGCTCGCGCGGCTGTGCTTCGACCCGTCCGGCGGCGAGCGCATCGACACCGAGGGCTGGACGACGGTGTTCACGCTCGGCGGCCTCACCCTGCCCGACGTCGCCATCTCGCGGGAGGACTACTCCTACGAGCAGCGGCTGTCGGTGGCGCTGATGTACCTGGTGTCGCAGTTCGCGCGGCGGCTCATGCACGGCCTCGACCGCCGGCTGCCCAAGGCGATCTTCCTGGACGAGGCGTGGGCGATCACCTCGACGCCGGAGGGCGCGAAGCTGGTGCCGGAGGTGTCCCGCATGGGACGCTCCCGGAACACCGCCCTGATCCTGGTCTCCCAGAACGCGGGGGACCTGCTGAACGAACAGGTGACGAACTGCCTGTCGTCGGTGTTCTCGTTCCGTTCCACCGAACGGGTCGAGGTCGGCAACGTCATGTCGCTGCTCGGCGTCGAGGCGTCCGACGAGCACAAGGCCGTGCTGCGCAACCTCGGCAACGGCGAATGCATCTTCCGTGACCTCGACGGCCGAGCGGGACGCATCGGCGTCGACCTGATCTCCGAGGAACTGCAGCGTTGGCTGGACACCAACCCGACCCGGTCCCGTCCGGGCGCGTCCGAACTCACCGTCGCGGGGGCCGAGGTCGAGGAGGTCCGCCGATGAGGAACCCCCGCCGCCGGACGCACGCCCGCCTGCAGCGTTCGCCCGGGGAAGGGCTCGACCGCGCGGTCCTCGACCCCCCCGGCCGCCGGCGCCGAGGCCGGCTTCCCCGTACCCGCCGCTCGCTCCTGGTGACTCTGGTGGCGGCGATCTTCGTCGTCGTCCTCTCGCCGATGGCGAGCGCCGGGCCGTTCTCGCCGAACAGCCCGTGCCGGCCGGCCGACAGCCCCGCGCCCGAGCAGTACGGGTCGGGGACGGACGGCATGATCAAGCCGCCCGACTACCCGAACGAGAAGCTGCAGAAGACCCCGGTCGAGCAGCTGACGTACTACGACCGCTACGGCATGGCCGGCCAGACCTGGTACGCGGTCGACATGGACTGCTCGGACGCGATGGCGCTGATGGGCAACGCCCTCGCCAACACCACGTTCACCATCGTCCGGGCGATCGACCGGACGACGATCAGCGTCTACCAGGCCGCCGCGTCCGACTCCCTGCTCGGCTGGCTGAAGGACACCGTCGACGGCGTCATCAGCGACATCGGCAAGACGTTCAACGCGCGGTACTGGTCGTGGGTGGTCATCCTCGGCGCGATGTGGCTCGCCTGGTGGGGGCTGGTCCGCAAACGGGCGAGCAAGGTCACCGAGGGCGTGATCTGGATGGTCGCGGCGATGGTGGCGCTCATCTGGCTGATCGCCCGTCCCGCCGACTTCACCACGCTCGGCACGAAGACGTCCGAGGCGACCAGCGCGGCGTTCAACGCGGCCCTGCCGCAGAGCGACACCAAGGGCGGGACGTGCATACCGAGGCCGGACGGCAAGCCCGATCCGGCGACCTCGCGGAACCTGGACGCGACGACCCGCAACGCCAACGGGCTGTGGGTGGCGCTGGTCTGCAAGCCGTGGCTGCAGGGCGAGTTCGGCACCACCGACCCCAACGCCAAGATCGTCAAGGAGAACGCCGACAAGCTGCTGTGGTCGCAGGCGGTCGACCTCCCGGAGACCTACGGCGACAACAAGGTCGATCTGGGGAAGAAGGCCGACGCCTACAAGGACGTCACGAAGAACATCAAGGACGACTACCCGCAGACCTACTCGCTCTTCCAGGGCAAGAACTGGCAGAACCGGCTGGCGGTCGCGTTCGGCGGGCTGTTCGCGGCGCTGGTCGCCGGCCTGCTCATCATGGTGATCGCGATCGCGCTGATCGTGGTGAAGATCGCGTTCCTGCTGCTGCTCGTCGCCGGGCCGATCTTCCTCGGGATCGGGATACATCCCGGCATCGGGCGGGTCATCGCCGTCCGATGGCTGGAGCTGCTGCTCTCGATGCTGCTGAAGCAGGCGGCGCTGATCGGCGTGCTGTCGCTGCTGCTGTGGGCGTACAGCCTGATCCTCGGCGAGACGCTGCCGTGGGGCCTGCAGGTCCTGCTCATCGCGCTGGTGACGTTCGCGGCGTTCATCTACCGCAAGCCGTTCCAGCACCTGTTCTCCGCGGTGGGGTACTCGGCCGTCGGGTCGCGGGAGAAGAGCGAGGCGCAGCTCAACAAGTCCGTCGCGGAGGCGCGCCGGAGCACCACCGCGGTCGCGGGCGCCGTCGTGCCCGGCGCCGCCGGGTACCGGCTGGCCCGGTGGGCGAAGCGCGAGGCGACGTCCGAGGGCGTCGCCCCGGCGGCGCAGGGCGACGTCGCGCCCGGCACCGCGGTCGCCGTCGCCGACCGGCGGACCGGGGCGGGCGCGGGCGAGGGCCCGTCGCCGGAGGAGGCGCCGGTGCTCGCGGCGAAGCCGCGCGGCGCCGGCGGTGCCGTGGCGGCCTCGCAGGGGCGGTCCCGGCGGGGCGCGCCGCCGCTGAACCTGCCGACCCGCGCGGGCGCGCTCGGCGACCGCCGGACGGACGGCGGGACCGCGGCGACCACCCGGCCGGGCGGCGTCTCCGTGGCGAAGGGCGGCTCGGGCGCGGGCGCCGGGGCCGCGGCCGGCGGCGGGAAGCCGTCGTCCGGTGCCGGTCCCGGGAGCGGCACCGTCCGGCCGACCACATGGTCGGGACGCGGCGGCGTCAGCGGCGGCTCGGGCGGTTCAGGCGGCGGCGACGGCGGTGGTTCCGGCGGCGGCGGTGGCGGCGGCTGGTTCGGCGGCGGGCGTTCGTCCGGCTCGGCCGACCGCGGTCGCGGCCGCCCGGGCGGCGGCTCGAACGGCGGCTCGAACGGCGGTTCCGGCGGCGGTTCAGGCGGCGGTTCAGGCGGCGGGGCGCCCGCCGCGAACGTGCCCAGGCAGCGCGGCGGTTCCGGCGGCGGCTCGTCCAATGGGAACGGGGCGCCGGCCCAGGGGCCGGGCGGCCGGCGGCAGCCCCCGCCGCTGTGGGGCCGGCGCGGCTCCGACGAGGGCCCGCCGATCCCGTTCTGGCTGCGCCCGGTGGACCGCCCGTCTCCTGAACGGGACGAGTGATGAACCTGAACGACCGCCGGCGCAAGCTCCTGTTCGCGGGACTCGTGGTGGTGCTCGCCGTCGTCGGCGTCTACCTGACGGTCGCCTCGCCCGACCACGGCGACGACCGCGCCGAGCCGCGGCCGAGCAGCACGCCCGCGGCCGGTCCGGCGGGCCCGCAGTCACCGCCGCCCGGCATACAGAACGCCGTGAACCCGGGCGACTTCGACATCTACCGGCTGCTGCCGTTCTCCCGGCGGGAGTTCGCCACGGCCGCGGACCTCGCGCAGCGGTTCGTCGCCGCCTACGAGACGTACCGGTACGACGAGGCCCCCGAGACCTACATGGGGCGCCTGTCCGCCCTCGCGACCGACGACCTGGCGCAGCAGCTCGGGCAGGACGCCGCGGCGCCCGGCCTGGTGGAGGAGCGCCGCCGCGAGAAGGTCGTCGCGCAGGGGTCGGCGTCCCTCGACCAGGTGCGCACCATCGAGAACAACTCGATCATCTTCCTGGTGACGGGCCGCCGGCAGCAGACCAAGGGCGGCAAGGAGAGCACCGAGAGCAAGCAGTACGCGGTGACCGTCGCCCGCGACGGCGGCTCGCTGAAGGTGTACTCGTTCGCGCCCGCCGACGCGGGCCAGGCGGGTGACACCGGATGAGCCCCCGCCGGTTGCTGTTCGCCGGCGGCCTCGGCGTCGCCGCGACGCTGTTCGTCGCGCTGGTGTTCGTCCCGATCCTGTTCGGCGCGAGCCAGTTCATGTTCGGCGGCGGGGTCGGCGGCGGCGACTGCGTGGACGTCGCGGGCGCGGACGCGCAGCCCGCCGAGGCCGACGACGCGAAGGCGATACCGGCGAACTACCTGAAGCTGTACCAGGAGGCCGGCAAGAAGTACGGCATCCCGTGGAACGTGCTGGCCGGCATCGGCAAGGTCGAGACCGACCACGGCCGGTCGACGCTCCCCGGCGTCAGCAGCGGGGAGAACTACGCGGGCGCCGGCGGGCCGATGCAGTTCCTCGCCGCGACGTTCAGGGAGTTCGGCGTCGACGGCGACAAGGACGGCAAGAAGGACCGCTACGACCCGGAGGACGCGATCCCGAGCGCCGCCGCCTACCTCAAGCACAACGGCGCCCCGCAGCGGATGAAGACCGCGATCTTCCAGTACAACCACTCGTCGGACTACGTGGACCTCGTCCTCGACTGGGCGAAGCGCTACGCCGGCGGCGAGTTCAAGGTCGTCCAGGCGAACGGCATCGACTGCGGGGACGACGAGCTGCCCGCGAACATCGGCGAGCTCGTCCAGACGATCATCGAGTTCGCGCTGGCGCAGCGCGGCAAGCCGTACGTGTTCGGCGCGAACGGCCCGGACGCGTGGGACTGCTCCAGCCTCATCCAGGCCGCCTACCGGCAGGTCGGCCTGGCCATCCCGCGCACCACGTTCGAGCAGTGGCCGTTCGGCGTGAAGATCGCCAAGGGCAAGGAGCAGCCCGGCGACCTGGTGTTCTTCAACTCAGGCCCGGGGACGTCGCCGAACCGCCCCGGGCATGTCGGGATGGTCATCGGCAAGGGCAAGATGATCGTGGCGAGCTGCTCGACGTGCGTGCCCGCGATCGGCGTGAAGTCGTACAAGCGGTCGGACTGGGTGGGCGTGACCCGCCCGCTCGCGCGGCCCGACTTCAAGCAGAAGGTCAGCGAGCTGGCCGCCCGGCGGCCCTGACCCGCGGCGTCAGCGGAACCGCCGGCCGCCGGCCGCCAGCAGGATCTCGCGGAGCGCGTCCGCGGCGGCC
This sequence comes from Actinomadura sp., assembly GCF_044508335.1. Lineage (NCBI taxonomy): Bacteria > Bacillati > Actinomycetota > Actinomycetes > Streptosporangiales > Thermomonosporaceae > Actinomadura > Actinomadura sp. The sequence goes on along the minus strand of NZ_JBIQHY010000067.1, from coordinate 21,634 downwards.
CGCACGTCCCGTTCCGGCACCCGCGCCATGACGTCCTCGTGCGCGTCCCCGGCCGCCTTCAGGGCGCGCTCGGTGACCCGCAGCCCGTCCGCCGTGAGCCGCACGAACCGGCTGCGGGCGTCGCCCGCGTCGGCCTCGCGTTCGATGTAGCCGACCCTGTGCAGCCGCTGCAGGACGTTGCTCGTCCCGCCCGAGGTGAGGAACGCCGACCGCGTCAGCTCGCTGGGCCGCAGCCGGTAGGGCTCGCCCTCGCGCCGCAGGACGGTCAGCACCTCGAACTCGGCGTAGGTCAGCCCCAGGTCGGCGAGGGCGGGCCGCATGGCCTGCTGGACGAGCATGGCGATGCGCCCGGCCCGCTTGCCGACCTCCAGCATCGCGATGAGCGGCTCGGACAGCCCGTCCCGCCGCCACGTCGCGGCCACCGCGTCGACGTCGTCGCGGCGCTCCCCGTCGTCTCCCTGCACGTCCCCGAGGATACTGACTCGCCATATTGCTTTCTTAAAAGCTTTTCTTTAAGCTTTCTCGCATGACACCGACTGTACTCCTCCGGAACGGCGTCGTCATCGACACCGCACCCGCGCCCACCGTGCTCGGGAAGGCCGACGTCCTGGTCGAGGACGGCCGCATCGCCGCGGTCGGCCCCGGCCTGGCCGCACCGCCGGACGCCGAGGTCGTCGAGGCGGCGGGGAAGCTCGTCCTGCCGGGCTTCGTCGACACCCACCGCCACACCTGGCAGGCGGGGATCCGCGCGACCGTCCCCGACGGCACGCTCCCCGCCTACCTGGAGCGCGTCCTCGGCGAGCTGGCGCCCCGCTACCGCCCGGACGACGTGTACGCCGGGACGCTCGCCGGCGTGCTGGAGTGCCTCGACTCCGGCATCACGACGCTGGTCGACTGGTCGCACATCCAGCTGAGCCCCGGCCACACCGACGCGAACGTCGAAGCGCTCCGCGCATCGGGCATCAGGGCGGTGTTCGGCTACTGCTACGGCGGCGACGGCGGCCCCGGCGCGCTGGCCGCCGAGACCCGCCGCGTCCGCGGCGAGTACTTCGACGCGCCCGCCGGGACGCTCACCATGGCGATGGCGGCGCTCGGCCCGGAGATCGCGGGTGAGGAGCGGGCGCTGGCCGAGTGGCGGCTGGCCCGCGACCTCGGCCTGCCGGTCACCGTCCACATGGGCGGCCACGGGCCCGAGAGCGCCGCGCGCGGCCTCGCCTTCCTCGCGGACGCCGGGCTCCTGAAGCACCCGACGACCTACGTCCACGCCAACCACTACACCGGCGAGGAGTTCGAGCGGATCGCCGGCAGCGGCGGGACCGTGTCCGTCGCACCCGCGATCGAGGCGGCGCTCGGCATCGGCCCCCCGCCCACCGGACGGGCCCGGAACGCGGGCGTCCCCACGGGCCTCGGCGCCGACACGGTCGCGAGCGGGCCGGGCGACATGTTCAGCATCATGCGGGCCGCCTACTTCCTGGAGCGGGGACGCCCCGGCGGCGCGGGCCTGGGGTTCACCGCCGCGGACGCGCTGCGCATGGCCACCATCGAAGGGGCCGAGGTCGCCGGCCTGGCGGACGTCACCGGGTCGCTGACCCCCGGCAAACACGCCGACATCCTCGTCCTCAGCGTCGACACCGGCACCGCCGCGGCCCACGACCCCATCGCGGCGGTGGTCCTGTCGGCGGACACCCGCAACGTCGACACCGTCCTCGTGGGCGGCCGGGTCGTCAAGCGCGGGGGAGTGCTCGGCGGCCACGACGTCCCGGCCCTGCTGGACTCCCTCTCGGAGTCCGCCGCGCGCCTGACCCGCCGATAATCGCACGGGAAAGCCGGGGGCGCGTGGCATGCTGATCGGCGTGGAGCCCGAGATGACCGTCCGCGTCGCGGACGAACTGCTGATGTTCCTGCCCGCCACCCGGCGCAAGAGCGTGAACCAGGTGCCCTGCGACGGGACGTCGACGCTGGGTCACCTCGTCGAGTCGCTCGGGGTGCCGCTCACCGAGGCGGGCCCGATGACCATCGGCGGCGAACCCGCGGAGCCGTCCACCCGCCCGCGCCCCGGCGACGAGGTGCACGTGGCGGCGGTGCCGCGCCCCCAGCCCGTCCCGCTGGAGCCGGGCCAGGACGCGCCGCGCTTCCTGCTGGACGTCCACCTCGGCACGCTCGCGCGCCGCATGCGCCTCCTCGGCCTCGACACCGCCTACCACAACGACATGGACGACCCGGCGCTGGTCGTCCAGGCCAACGAGGAGCGCCGCGTCCTGCTCACCCAGGACCGCGGCCTCCTCCGCCGCCGCGCCCTCTGGGCGGGCGCCTACGTCCGCGGCTCCCGGCCCGACGACCAGCTCCGCGACCTCCTCGACCGGTTCGCGCCCGTCCTGCGCCCCTGGACGCGGTGCACCGCCTGCAACGGCGAGCTCGTCCCGGTCGACAAGCGCGAGGTCGAGGGCGGCCTCGAAGCCGGGACGCGCCGCAGCTACGACGTCTACGGCCGCTGCGCCGGCTGCGGGCAGGTCTACTGGCGCGGCGCGCACGGCGGCCACCTGGAGGAGATCGTCCGGGAGGCGACGCGGCTGGTCGGCGCCGCACGGGACGGCGGCAGGCCGGAGGCCGCCATGACGGAGAGGGGCTGATGGCCATCGCTCTCGTGGTCGTGGGCGCGGCGATCATCGCCGGCGGGCGCCTGCTGAGCGCGCAGCGGGCCGAACCGCCGCACATGGCGGGCGGCTGGGAACTGCCGGGCGGGAAGGTCGACCCGGGCGAGTCCGACGAGGACGCGCTGGTCCGCGAGTGCGACGAGGAACTGGCGATCAAGATCCGGCTCGGCCGCCGCGTCGGCGGCGACTGGACGCTCAGCGAGCGGGCGCTGCTGCGCGTCTGGACCGCCGAGATCATCGAGGGCGAGCCCCGGGCCCTGGAGCACCTGGCCCTCCGCTGGCTGACCCCGCCGGAGTTCTACGACGTCGACTGGCTCCCCGGGGACCGCCCGGTGATCGACCTGCTCGCCCGGGAGCATTTCAGCTGAGGCCCGGCCGCACTCCGGGCGTCGGATCGCGCGGATGAGTTCGGGGGCTTCCTGCCGCGCCGCAGGAAGCCCCCGACATCCGTGGGGGCGCCGCGCCCGTCAGGAGATGCGGTTGGCGCCCGCGTAGTCGGAGCGGTCCGACAGCTTGGAGATTTTCACCACGTCGCCGGTCTGCGGAGCGTGCAGGAACTTGCCGTCGCTCAGGTAGATCCCCATGTGGTGCAGGTTGCTGCCGAAGTACACGAGGTCGCCAGAGCGCAGCTGGCTGCGCGGCACCTTCGTGCCGAGCTGGTAGAGGTCGCCGGTGTAGTGGGGCAGGCCGGGCTTGCCGACCTGGGCGTAGGCCCACACGACGAGGCCGGAGCAGTCGAAGCTGTTCGGGCCGGCGGCCGCCCACACGTAGGGGGAGCCGATCTTGCTGTAGGCCTTGCGGGCCATCTTGGCGGGCAGGCCCGAGCCCTTGATGCTGGCGGTGAGGCCGGTGCGCGGGTCGCGGGCGTGCGTGGTGGAGAGCTTGTCGAGGCGCTTCATCACCTCAGTGACCTTGGCCTTGGCCTGCGCGCGCGCCTTCTTGGCGTCCTCCCACGCCTTCTTGACCTGCGCGGTCTTGGCCTCCGCGGTGCGCTGGGCGGCGTCGGCCCGCTGGATCTGCTTCTGCAGGGCCTTGACGGCGGCGGCCTGGTTCTGGGTGAGGTAGGCGCGCTCGGTCAGCCCCTCGGCGGAGCCGTCGGAGCCGAAGATCGCGTCGGGGGCGCCGGCCATGTAGGTGGCGGCGGCCATCCGCCCGAGCTGCTCGCGGGCCGGGCCGGCCTGGGCGCGCAGCACCTGCGCGTTCTTGGTGGCATCCTGCTCGGCCTTCTGCGCCGCCTTCAGGTCCACCCGGGCCTTGTTGTACTTCTCGGTGAGGATCTCGGCCTCTTCGTTCAGCGCCTTGAGGCTCTTGCGCAGGCCCTTCTCCGTCGTCGGCGTCGGGCTGGGCGCGGTCGCGGCGGCGGCCAGGCGGAGCGGCGGCGCGGCGTGGGCGGCGACGGGGGCGGTGGCGCCGAGGCCGGTCAGGAGCAGGGCGGCGGTGGCGGCGGGCGCGAAGCGCCGCCGCCGGCGGGGGTCCGGTGCCAAGCCGGTGTTCTCCTCTCCTCACGCGCCTACCGGGTTAGCTGACGGGTTCGGGCCAGGAGTCGCCCTACGGCGCACCGCCCTGCGGCGCGTCGATTCACCCCGAGGGTTGGGTCCCCGGTTCTCCCGGCGGGCGGGAGATTCGGCGTGCCGGTCGCAGCCCCGGGGGGTGGGGCTCCGGACGACCGGATCTCGGGCAGATTACAAAGGATGAGCAAAGTTGGCGAATCGGGGCGCGTGTGACCGCGTGTGAAGGGTGGGAGGACGCGGCCGGGATGGGCCGGGCACCGCGGCGCGTAGAATGGAGTGCTGCCGCTTTTCTGCGGCGACTCTCCTGAAACCTCACGCAAGGTAACCCGCATGCCCATCTCCACCCGCGACGACCTCCGGAACGTAGCGATCGTCGCCCACGTCGACCACGGGAAGACGACGCTGGTCGACGCAATGCTCTGGCAGTCCGGGGCCTTCCGCGAGAACCAGGACGTCGACGACCGGGTCATGGACTCCAACGACCTGGAGCGCGAGAAGGGGATCACGATCCTCGCGAAGAACACCGCCGTCCGGCACAACGGGCTGACGATCAACATCATCGACACCCCGGGCCACGCCGACTTCGGCGGCGAGGTCGAGCGCGGGCTGTCCATGGTGGACGGCGTCGTCCTGCTGGTGGACGCCAGCGAGGGGCCGCTCCCGCAGACCCGGTTCGTGCTGCGCAAGGCGCTCGCCGCGCGGCTCCCGGTGATCCTCGTCGTGAACAAGACCGACCGTCCCGACGCCCGCATCGACGAGGTCGTGGACGAGACGTACGAGCTGTTCATGGACCTCGACGCCGACGAGGACCAGATCGACTTCCCGATCGTGTACGCGTCCGGCCGGGCCGGGCGGGCGTCGCTCGACAAGCCCGCCGACGGGGAGATGCCCGCCAGCGCCGACCTGGAGCCGCTGTTCCAGGTCATCACCGAGACGATCCCGGCGCCGTCCTACGACCCGGACGCGCCGCTGCAGGCGCACGTGACGAACCTGGACGCCTCCAGCTACCTCGGCCGGATCGCGCTGTGCCGCGTCCACGCCGGGACGATCAAGAAGGGCCAGCAGGTCGCCTGGTGCCGGCACGACGGCAGCATCGAGCGCGTGAAGATCACCGAGCTGCTGATGACGGACGCGCTCACCCGCAAGCCCGCCGACGACGCGGGGCCGGGCGACATCATCGCGATCGCCGGCATCCCGGAGATCATGATCGGCGACACCATCGCCGACCCCGACGACCCGCGCCCGCTGCCGCTGATCACCGTGGACGAGCCCGCGATCTCCATGACGATCGGCACCAACACCGGGCCGATGGCCGGCCGCGAGAAGGGCACCAAGGTCACCGCCCGCATGGTCAAGGACCGCCTCGACCGCGAGCTGGTCGGCAACGTGTCGATCAGGGTGCTGCCGACCGAGCGCCCGGACGCGTGGGAGGTGCAGGGCCGCGGCGAGCTGGCCCTCGCGATCCTCGTCGAGAACATGCGCCGCGAGGGCTACGAGCTGACCGTCGGCAAGCCGCAGGTCGTCGCGAAGACCATCGACGGCCGGAAGCACGAGCCGGTCGAGCGGCTCACCGTCGACATCCCCGAGGAGCACCTCGGCGCCGTCACGCAGCTCATGGCCGTCCGCAAGGGCCGCATGGAGCACATGACGAACCACGGCACCGGCTGGGTCCGGATGGAGTTCCTCGTCCCGGCGCGCGGCCTGATCGGGTTCCGCACCGAGTTCATGACCGAGACGCGCGGCACCGGCATGGCGCACCACGTCTTCGAGGGCTACGAGCCCTGGTTCGGCGAGCTGCGCACCCGCCCGTCCGGGTCGCTGGTCGCCGACCGCGCGGGCGCCGCCACCGCCTACGCGATCACGAACCTGCAGGAGCGCGGCACGTTCTTCGTCGGGCCGGGCACCGAGGTGTACGAGGGCATGATCGTCGGGGAGAACTCCCGCGCCGACGACATGGACGTCAACATCACCAAGGAGAAGAAGCTCACGAACATGCGGTCGTCCACCGGCGACGAGCTGGAGCGGCTCACCCCGCCGCGGATCCTGTCGCTGGAGGAGGCGCTGGAGTTCTGCCGCGAGGACGAGTGCGTCGAGGTGACGCCCGCGAACGTCCGCATCCGCAAGGTCGTGCTGGACGCCAAGGAGCGCGAGCGCATGCGCGCCCGCACCAAGCGCGCCGGCTGACCCGCCGGCGAGCGGCCTTAGCGTGAAGGAGGCGGCCCCGAGGTTCCGAGAACCGCGGGGCCGCCTCCTTGCATGCGGGTCACTTCAGCTGGACGGTCCCCGTCACGTCGGCGGCCAGGCGGAGCTGGTCGCCGTCGCGGAGAGGCGCCTCCACGCCGCGGGGGAGCCGCTCGCCGTTGACGAACGTCCCGTTGGTGGAGCCCTCGTCCCGCACCCAGGCCGTGCCGGACGGGTCGAGCCAGACCGTCGAGTGGCGCCGCGACACGTTGTCGTACTGCGTGAACGTGGCGGCCACCGGCGACTGGCCCGCGTCCCGGCCGAGCACCAGGTGCTGGCCGACGGACACCTTCAGCTCGCCCGTGGGGAACTGCACCCGCAGGACGGGCGTGCCCTGCTTGGGCAGGGGGCGCAGGCACGAGTCGCACTGCGCGGCGCCCGGGTTGCTCAGCACCGCCTCGCAGTACGGGCACATGAACGCCGTGCTGTCGGGGGCGGGGGGACGCTGGCCCTGGTTGTGGTCGGGCGGCAGCAGCGTCGCCTCACGGCCGTGCGGCGGCAGCGGCGGCCCGCCGTGCTGCGGTCCGCCGTGCTGCGGTCCGCCGTGCTGCGGTCCGCCGTGCGGGGGCGCGCCGTGCGGGGGCTGCCCGTGCTGCTGGGGCGGCGGGCCGAACTGGTGGTCCGCCGGGCCCGGCTGCGGCGCGCCGTACTGGTCCTGCTGCGGAGCCCCGTACTGGTCCTGCGGGGCGCCGTACTGCTGCTCCTGGGGAGCGCCGTACTGGGCCTGCTGGGGGGCGCCGTACTGGTCCTGCGGGGCGCCGTACTGCTGCTCCTGAGGCGGCGGGTACTGCGGCTCGCGCTGCCCGTACTGGTCGCCGCCGGGCTGCTGCGGCTGCGGCGCTCCCCACTGGTCCTGGGGCTGCTGCGGCTGCGGCGGCCCCCACGGGTCGGCGGGCGGCTGCTGGTGCTGCATCGGCGGCTGGCCCCCGTGCTGCGGC